>JBAZHC010000003.1 GCA_041652575.1 Phycisphaerae bacterium
AATAATTCATTATACCAAATTTACCATTAAAAATGGCAAAATATAACAGGACAATATATATATATATACCGGATACTGATTCTTTTGTCAAATAAAAATCGGCAAAAATAACCTCTATATTTTACTATTCACCCGTTCTTCGTATTTAGCATTCTCTGTTTTAAAGTTTCCAGTCCGAAGCGCCTTTGACTAATTTGTTCTGGATGACCATACCGACAAAGGTCGTGAATATCAGTATCGCAGGCATAAACCAGTTATATTCATTGACAAGCGAATATACGAAATTTCCATCTTCAGTCTGAAATCTTTCATACAAACGCGCCAGTGCGAGCAGCCCCATAATTATCAGCATTGCCCCGCCCAGGCTCGTAAAAAGCATAACGGAAATTCTGAAGACTATGAATGAAATCATTCCGCCCGCCACAACGCCTATTATAGCTCCCGCCCAGATATATTGCTGAGGCAGTCCGAGAGCATACCAGACGCAGCTTGTTATTATTCCGCCTGCCACTGCACCCAGCGCGCTTACCGCCCAGTGCATAAGCGGAACCGAAAGAACCGCCAGCAAAATAAGGCCTGTAATGCCGCCCCAGAGGATAGAGCCGATTCTTTCGCCGAGCTGCATACCGGCAAACAATCCTACCATTCCGAAGGAGACGACCGCAAGAACTTTAAAGATTCGCCAGCCGTATATGAGATAGACGGCGCCGAAAGAAACCGCTACGAGCGCTTCGAGCCAGCTCAGCTTGACTATCTGTTCCCATATTACATCCATCGGCATAATCTGAGTTTCACTCGTTTGGGCAAGTACAAAAAGCATATTCATTTTTTATCTCCGTCTTTCTTGTCCGGCATATTTTCTTTAGTCTGTTCCGCTACCGGCGGTGAAAGAACAAGCTGCACTATAGAACCAAAAGCTGCCATAACTGCCAGGACCATTATATAGAAATGACTTTTTTCCGCGATATAATTTACAGGTTTCGAACCCTTATAAAAAAGCAGCATAATCATTCCTGCGAAAATAACCGCTGAACCCAGCGAAGAAGAAACAACCGCGATAAATGTTCGCGGTATTATAAAGGCGGCGAAAGCCGCGGCGAGCATCACAAAGGCCGCCGATGCAAAAGCCCCTGCCGAAGACGATTTAATATCATCGAATATTTTAGCCATAACATATGAAGCCATTTGCCTTGTTATATCAGCCGCCTGCGGCGGACTTATAACGATATCCCGCTGTTCGTATTCCGGCCATCTCGGGCAGTAACGCTGCGACAAAATGTCTTCTTCCGTCGGTTCTTGTAAGCTGTTCAGATATTCGATATCGCTGTATTGTTTTGCTCTAAGATTTGTCGATATTACGACAAGGACAATAACAGCGGCCGCAGAGGCCCCGAAAATTCCCAGCATAACTTTTTCAATCAATGCTCCGATTACGGTTCCGATGAGTATCACAGCCAGGACAATTCCCGTACTATAACTGCCGATACTTACTGCCAGCGCAGCGAAAAATCCGCCCCCTGCCAGAGCGCCAAGTATTTTTCGCCATCGAAGTCCTGCCAGCCAGACACAAAGCCCCACTATGACTACAACGATTCCCGGGACAGTCAGAATTCGGCTGTCAAACTTTTCAGCAAGACTTTGGTAGTATTCAAGTGCTTCAAACATAATTACGGTATAGTTATTATCGGTTTTTGGGGTTTAAAGTCTTGAATTTAGGCAATTTCGGGGGAAAGGATAATTAAATGCGGATGAGAGGAGTCGAACCTCCAAGAGCGTAAGCTCACAGGTACCTGAAACCTGCGCGTCTGCCAATTCCGCCACATCCGCAAAGTTTATCCGTAATGCTGTAGCGGGAAACACTTTAGCAAATTAAGCGCTGCGGTCAAGCAAAATCACGCCTGCGGCGGCCTAAATGAATTTCTGGAGTATTTTTACCAGTTCTTTGACGTGCTCAACCGATACGGCAAGCTCGGTTTTCTCCTTTTCGTTAAGGTCAAGCTCGATGACTTTTTCGACTCCGCCGGCACCGAGAATCGCCGGAACACCGACAAAACAGCCGCCGACATTATACTCCTTATCGCAATAAGCACAGCAAGGCAGGACTGTCTTTTTATCGAGCAGAATAGCCTCGGCCATTTTGACCGCCCCTGCCGCCGGTGCGTAAAATGCGCTTGTGCCCATCAGATTGACGACTTCGATGCCGCCCATTCTTGCCCTCTGAACCATTGCCTCAATCGACTTCTCGTCAATAAGTTCGGTAATCGGTATTCCTGACACCGTAGTAAATCTCGCCAGCGGAACCATATCATCGCCGTGTCCGCCCATCAAAACACACTTAATATCATTAACGTTTACGCCGAGTTTTTCGGAAATGAAGTACGCGAATCTTGCAGTGTCCAGCGCCCCTGCCATTCCCATTATCTTATTCTTTTCAAAACCGCTTATCATCGCCGCGGCGTTTACCATCGCGTCAAGCGGATTGCAGACGACTATGATAAAACTGTTCGGCGAATATTTTACGATTTGCCCCGTTACGCTTTTGACAATCTCAGTATTTTTAGCCAGTAAATCGTCTCTGCTCATACCCGGCTTTCTCGGCATACCGCTTGTTATTATTACGACATCGCTTTCAGCCGTTTGTGCCCAGTCGGTTGTACCTGTAATTTTGCCGCCGTATCCGCACAGACTCGACGCCTGTGCCATATCGAGAGCCTTTCCTTCGGCAAGACCTTTGACAATATCAATAAGTACGATATCGCCAAGCTGCTGCTGTGCCGCCAAAAACGCCGTTGTCGCTCCGACATTGCCTGCGCCCGCTACGGTAATCTTTTTTTGTTTCACGTTTGCCTCCGTATTTAGCAGCCACCAAGGCACTAAGACACAAAGAAATAATACATTAAATAACTTCGTGCCTTTGCGTCTTCGCGACTACGGTTAAGAGTTCATCTTATCATACTTATTAGTTATTTCAACATTTACATGGTTTTAATTTTTACCACCGAGCCATCCGCCGTCGCTACGAGCTATGGCGGACAGGCAGAACTCACAGAGAATTCAGACACAGATAATTCTGGAAAAAGCTTGATTTGCTCCCGAAAGGTACTATGCTCGTATGAAGTATACTACATACGAGCATAGATACTAGTTAATTTTGATATAAGGCTAAAAATGAAGGAGTTGTTGTATGGATTTTAATAACTGGATAACGCAGCTTCGCAAGGGGCTGCTGGAAATGGTGACAATTAATGTTCTGCAGAACGGGAAAATTCATGGTTATGACATAGTACAGAAACTTAAGCAATTAGACGGCCTTAAAATCCGTGAAGGTAACATTTACAGGATTTTAGTAAGACTTAGAGTAGACGGGATTGTTAAAAGCAGCGATGCAGGCACTGAGGGCGGGCCACCAAGAATATATTTCGAACTGACAAAAGAGGGCCGAAATATTTTAGAGAAGATGAATGATCACTGGGATACCGTAAAAAAAAGCATTGAAACGGTACAAAAAAGAAAAATCAAATAAAAGCCAATAACAGATGCGGGATGAAATTACGATGAGAATCTGTAAAAAGATTAAATTATACCCACTATACTCGTATGCAGTATACTGCATACGAGTATAGTAGCTGAAGATTTTATATATATGGATTTAAGATTAAAAATTGCAAATTTAAGAAAAATAACGTCGCCGGCACGGCGACGGCTAAACACGATGAGATAGCCGAAGTGCACAGGGTAACCTCCGCCTATTTATTTCCAGAGGTAGCCTTCGTTTTTAAAAGTCCTCTTTTCGAGTATTCATAGATATTTTTAGACGTGCTATAATAGACGAATGCATTTGTGCAACCCTTGATTCAGACAAATCAAGGACTGACCCTATTTGTTTTATTGTCATTTCTTCATAATAATATAGGATAAGAATCTGCCGTTCGGCCTTGGTTAGGTCTTTAGTTAAAAAACTCTTAAGATCACGTTTTTGAGCTTCGACCATCGGATCTTTGTTTTTCTTGTCCTCTATGTCAATCTCGCAAATATCATTGTCGCCCTCAGCGTCAAAACTATTGATCAAAGGCACCATGCCAGCAGCAGTTGCATCCAACTGAAGACGATGAAACTCCTCTATGTCTATCTTAAGCTCTTTGGCGATTTCCTGTTCTGTTGGAAGTCTGCCGAGGTGTGCCTGAAGCGTTCTCATAGCATTTCCAAGCAGATGAGCACTGACCCTTGTGCTGCGCGGAACCCAATCCATACCCCGCAGTTCATCGAGAATAGCTCCCCTTATACGCGGTGTACAATAAGTTGCGAACTTTACTCCCCGTTTGGGGTTGAAAGCATCAATTGCGTCCATCAAGCCAAATATTCCAGCGCTAACAAGGTCATCGATTTCAACTTTATCCGGCAATTTGACATACATACGTTCCGCCGTGTACTTGACCAGCGGTAGATAATGTTCCATCAGTTTGTTGCGTAGCTCTTCAGACCGTTCCTTAAAGAATTTTTCCCATACTTTTTCTATTGAATCAAGTTGGTCTGCCGTGCAGTTTAGGGCTTCCTCACTCTTTGCCTTAATTTCTCGTATAAGTAAAGGATTCGTTTCATACTTTGATGGACCAGGGATAATACCAAGTCGCCGGGCAAATTGTCTTCCATCTGGTGATAGCACCCAACCTTTATCTCGTTTTCTGACTAATCCATGCCCTTCTATTAATGCAAGCAGTTCTTCTCCCACTTCAATTGTTGGTTTTTGGTCCATACAAACATCAGCAAACCATCTACACAAAGAAAGATCGCTAAGTATAAGCGCTTCTAAACCATATTTATCATAAGTATCTAAACTGGGAAATTTTGTTTCCATGGCTAAGTAATTGCTCCCTTAAGAAGATTTCTTACATATACTTTCCTTCTTAATTTTTGCGTTATATCTTCTGCTTTTTTTACTATTTTATCGGGAAGATCATTAACATTATAAAGTTGCACATCAGAAACTTTCCTCATTCTTTCCCAATCTTGCCCAGTAAGTGATTCTTTGATTTTTGAATACATCTCTTCTTCTACAAAGATAATTGCTTTCTGTGCGAAACAAGGATTATCTATCATGTCATTCATTAATATATCTCGTTCACTTTGAGTTCCTCTTGTTCTATAAATCATTATAATGACATGCGCCTCTTGGGCTTGCATCACAATTTCTGCTAAAAGCTCATCACTCCATGCTCCACTTTGTATGCTCAACTCTTCTGGAAAAAATGCGCCATGTCCTAAAGCTTGGAGTTTATCTCGAATATTGCATCTGGTTTCGTATTCAATTGTACCATCATTACTTGGTCCCAGAATTAAAATGCGCAACGGATATGTCTCTCCTTCTCTTCTCCTTTGATTGAGTGTAGACCAGATGTTTTCTAAATATTTGCTTTGATCTTGCATATAAAAGTAATAAGGGACGGTTACCTGTTTTTCTTTTTCTCTTATGGCTTTCAGTTGCCTTCTCAGGGCATCTCGACAAATTATAGCCATAAAAATCGTGAAATCAAAGGGGAAAAGAAATCCGGGGTTATTTTTTTTCATTTTGCTCTGCGATAAGGCCTTTTGCGGTTTGGTCGTCCAATTGCAGCTTCGGTTTAACGCTTTTAATTCGTTTTTTAACCTGTTTTATATGCTCGGCAGGAGGAATACTCTCCGGCATAGTTCCGCCGATACGCTTTATCGCATCCCGCACTTCCCTGCCAACATTTTTGTGCGTTAAAATCGCTTTTCCTGACTGCTTACTTTCTCCTTTTGCAGTTTTTCACGGGTCTGAGTCATTCTAAACTGGTTGGCGGCTAATTCAGTTGTGTTCATCCTGTCCATCAGGTTTTCTTTTTTATCAATCCCCTTAGATTTCTTGATGTCCTCAACACCTTTGCCGGCGTAGAGGCCTTTATAACCCGCATCGTGAAAAACGCCGAACATTTTATTCTGAACGCCTGCGTTTCGAGCTGCGCCGGACAATGCCCTGAATTCTTCGGACACCTGCTTTCTTATTTCCAGTCTTTCCATATCGGCGGTCAGAATGTCCGAAACTTCCTGTCTGCGGGTTTGAACGGCAAAGTATTTCTGGGCGGCGGCAATTTCCTCTTTGCGAGGGTCGCCGTTTTGGGCGATAAGATAACAGGCAAATCTGGAAAGGTGGTAATCAGCAACTTCCTGAACAGCCCCTTTTCCGCCCACGATCGGTTTGCCAGCGCCGGCAAAGTGATAATCGGGCTCATTTCCTGATTGACGGCAGGACATAATCGCTCTTTTTATGGCACCTTCAAACCGCCGCCATTGGGCATAGCCCAGCGAAGGCTGTAATTCTCTTGCGCTCCAGTATTCGGCGCCGAATTGATTGATTTTCTTTAGTTCCTCAAAGGATTTATGGCCATTTACCGGCAAATTATTATTCATAATATTTTCCTCTATATCCTAAAACAATGTTTTCATACCGCGGCAAATTATAGCGTTAAAACTCGTGAAATCAAAGGGGTTAAAAGTATGAAAAGTAAGAAAAGCGTGAAAAGTGAGAAAGAAATAGACCCTTCGACAAGCTCAGGGTGACTCTTTTTTTACGAAAAAAGTGTCAATTATCGGTTTACCGGCGCCGGCAAAGTGATGGTTTGATTAAGCAAAAAGGAACCTGCCGAGTAAATCGGCAGGCTTTTGGAAAATCGAAAAAGACGAACCCTGCCAAAGTGTTGGCAGGGCTAACCGATTTAATCATAATTTTTTTTATAAAAAAATGGGTTTTTATTTGACTTTTATTAGAAATATGGTAAAATACCCATATAGTTAGGCGAAAAGTTAATATTTCACGTAACTCCTTATTTTTACGTAGAATAAGCGAATAATCGCATTCCAGATTATTCCATTCCTGAATTTAAATCCGCAATTTTTTCAAGAGGAATCACTCCGTTGATAGAAAAATACTAAATCCAAATCACGCCGAAGGCGGACAAGTATCTAAATTTGAAACAACTTCAAATAACAAAAATTAACCAAACAAAAGCTCTGCCATTTATGGCAGAGCCAACCCCCCCGGCACCCGCCTTCGATAAATCTACGGACGGACAGGCAGGTCCGGGGGCTAAATAAAGCATGATTAAGAAACACGATTATTTAATAAGAAAAGTGGCGGGACGAGAAGTCAAACTCGATGCGGAAGATTTCTATAATCGGAAAATTCTAAACTCCACCCTTCTAATCACCGAGACAGGACGAGTAAATGTTCGAAACAGAAAGACAAGGAAAATCACTTCTCTGGCAAGAGTTATTCTTAACCCCCCAAAAGGACAAGTAGTTGACCATAAAAACAGAAACCCCCTCGATAACCGCAAATGCAATTTGCGAATCGTAACCAATCGACAAAATATGCTAAACCGCATACTGGAAAATTCAACAGGGTTTATAGGCGTCAGTATAAAAAGAACAAAAACAAAGAACAATGAACCAGTTTACTACGCCAGATATTCGAACGGAAGTAAAATGGTAAGTTTCCGCAGCCCATTAACGAGAAACGGACTGATACTTGCCGCGATGGCGAGAGACAAATTCATAATACTAAACAGCGATGAAGAATACGCCCCACTGAACTTTCCAATATTCAAGAAAGAGCCATTTAAAAGTATTTTATTGAAAAGCGATTTGCAGGCAATGAAAAGAATTTAGCCACTAAGACACCAAGACACAAAGATTATAATATAATTCAAAAAACTTAGCGCCTTTGTGTCTTCGTGGCTACTGCTTGGAATTTATCTCTTCACTTTTTGTTATCAGTTCTTCATCTATTTCCGTGGGGATATTATCTTCGGTTATCACCGAAAAAACAAGAACAAACGGCCTGCACATTTTGCCTGAAGCGCTGCGAAGGGCCGGTTTTAAATTTTTTGCGTCTTTTACGGCATCCCCGCCGTTAAAGGCAATCGCATAAACTTTACCCGGCTCCAGCGCAACCGGCAGCGTCCACTGTTTCCCTGACGAATCGAAAGACGGCGCACCTGTCGCCTGCGGCAATGCCCCCGGCGAAAACGAAGAATAAAACCAGCTCGACGTATCCATCGGTTCGCTGAATGTAATTGTTATTTTGTCGAATTCGAAGTCAACATCTTCAGTAAACATTTCCGGCTCTGAGCCGGTAATCGTAGGTATTTCAGCCGGCTTGTCTGCCCTGCGTTTCGCTGAGCCGGAACGAATGTCCTGAACCATTTTAAGCGACCGCAGTGCGGCGATTCGCTGCGATGGGAAATTCGCCAGCACATATTCGAACTGCTCGATGGCATCATTGCTGTCGCCAATCTCGAAAAGACACATACCCTTGCGGTAATGGGCATGGGCAAGATATTTCGGCCCGGCTTGGCCATCTGCGATTATTTTCGAATAGATTTCAGAGGCCGAGGCGTATTCGGACTTGGCTTCCAATGCGAGCCCCCTGCGTAATCGCACACTTATATCATCATAACCCACTTTGTACTTCGGCAGTGCCTTTAGCGGCTTATCAGTGTTTTCATTCGGCCCGGATTCAGTTTGGCTTTCTCTCTCCGTCGATTCGAGTCTTTCCATAATACGGAGGTATTCTTTTTGCGCATTGGTTTTTTCTTTTTCATAATCGAAAAGGTATTCATTACTGTCGGAAAAATACACCTTCAGCGGCTCCCAGTTGTCCAGCCACAGGGGCAGCAATTCATTATTCAGAAATTCCACACGATTATATTGCTGTCTTTCAACCAGTTCGTACTGTCTTTGCTGCCTGATGGATTCAAGTAAATACAGCATCTGTTTTCCATCAAGAACATACTGAACGGCCCGCTGGTCAATTTCATTAAAACCTTTAAATTTCTCTACGTCCGCAGGCAGATATAGAATTATACTCACCCTCAGTCCATCAAGAATTTTTTCCACGGCCTGGCAAAAAAGCTCATATCGCACGGCGGAATGCCGCCTTTGTATATCTGTAGTTATATCATTCGCCTCTGTTTTGAGCGATTTTAGTTCCAAAAGGCAAAGCTGTTTTTCATTCCTCTGGTAAAAAGCCTTAAGATTGCCCTTCATATTCCCAAGACAGATGGTAACGTCATCAATGGATTTGAAATACGCCTGTGCCCTGAAGTAAAATTTATCATTGCCGACTACGCGCCAATCCACGTTCTTCCACGCGTCAATTCCCTCCGATTTGAGCAATGTATTTTTTATGTCTTCAATAAAGCCGCGAAAAGACTGTGAAACATCCGGCTCCTCTTTCAGGCTGCATGGGTCATAGAGTCCTTCGAACATTATTTTTCCGGAACCGTTCGGATTCAGGGACACTACCGCCTGGCCGCGAATGCAGCCGGCAAAGAAAATCAGCGGCAATAACAAAAATAACAAATATTTTGTTTGTTTCATCTGCTTTCAATCTCAAAAAATGCCCATAACTTCACAATTTTTCGTTCTCTGTTACAGAGTCTAACGCAGTGATGAATTTTTCTCAACTTTTTTGAGACATACTTTATAACTCTTTTTAACTACTTTATCCAAAGCAGGTAATAACACTTACAAAATAAACACTAACTATACCGGATATTTCATATAACAATATTAACCCTCTGCAAACACAGGATTTTTAGATATATTTTCACAATTTTTTTTTAAATCTTGACAAAAACAAGGTCCGATAGTTAAATTAGGAGGAAAAGGTAACTTAGGAGGCACCGAATATGGATATTCTTGAGAGGAATTAAGGTATGGATACGACTAAAGAGCTTTTTACAACAGGCGAGGCGGCAGATCTCTGCAGCTTGAGCCAACAGACAATCATTCGCTGTTTCGATTCGGGAAGGCTGCGGGGATTTCGCATACCCGGCTCCAAGTTTCGCAAAATTCCGCGAGACAGTCTCCTGAAGTTTATGAAAGAAAATAATATCCCGATGCTGAACATGCAATCGGGCAAGAAGCGTCTGCTTATCGTTGACGACGATGCTGAAATTGTCGAACTGATGACAGACGTATTCGCCAGAGACGGCAGGTTTGACATCCGGACCGCGTCCACCGGTTACGATGCCGGCATTATGACTCAGAAGTTCAGGCCCGACCTTATCCTGCTCGATTATATGCTGCCGGACGTAAACGGCAATATCGTCTGCAAAACGATAAAACAAGACCCTGAATTTGCCAGTACAAGAATAATTATAATCAGCGGCGTCATAAACCAAACCGAAATCGACGACCTTATGAAGGCCGGCGCTGAGGCATTTGTCAAAAAACCTTTCAATATAACGGAGCTTATTGACAGGATAGCTGCTGTTCTTGAATTATAATTCATACAGCGATAGGAAGAAGAACAATTAATGACGAGTCTTTTATCAAATGTCTCCGCACGGAGCGCTGCATTTGCTCTGTACCAGCTCGATTTGCCTGCCGTTAATCCCGACAGTATAGCCCGCTGTGTAAAATCCATAATAAGCGACAAGTCGGACCTTTGCAATCTGCTGGAAACGGACCCTGCCGCGGCGATTGTATTCATCGACCTTTGCAGACAAAATAATATCGAGTTGGCGTTCGATACTCTGAATTTCAGGCAAAGCGTAAGTAAAGTCCCAACCCAAAAACTTCTTAAGACATTTCTCAGCCTTAAAACCTTCGACCTTGAAAATCAGCACACCCAGCTCCCGATAGCCGAGATGAACGGTTTTTCGGCAGCGAGGGCTTTTGCGGCAAGACTTATCGCGGCAAAAACAGGACAGGCTCCCGAAAAACTTTCGTTTTTCGCCGGTCTTTTCGCCGATATCGGTCTGCTTGCGATTGCGGAACTTTATCCCAAAAGTCTTGTAATGATGCTCGAAGAGTCGCGAGGAGATAATTCCGCTCTTTTACGGCTCGAAAAGGAAAATCTCGGCATAACCCATAACGTACTTTCCCGCCGGCTTGCCCATAAATGGCTGCTGCCAACCGCTATTGCCGATTCCGCGTGGCTCTATTGTACCGATGCGGCCGATGGGGCTGACAATATTCCGGGCATCGAAATTATTCAGACCGTTCGACTGGCGGATATGCTGGTTAAAAGTATCACCTCCGGCGGCGAATCACCGGCAATCCCGGCAAAAGTTTCTATAACCGTTCAGGACGTAAATGAAATAACAGATAAACTGAAAAGTTTTATTGCTGAAATGAATGTTAAGGCGGCAGAACCGCAAAAATTTGATACGGAAACCGCCAAACAGGTCTGTATGCCCCTGCTCGAAAACTCATGGGAGCGGAAATTTTCAGATTTCCTGTCGGCGATGTCGGCTTCATTGAACCCCGCTTCATCGGCAATCGATGCCGCGGGAACAATTTGCCGTCTGATATGCAGAATTTTAAACGCGGAGAAAGCTTGCATATATCTTCTCCCGCAAGATTATAAACAATATGAAACCGCTACGGCGGCAGGCGATACATTACAGTTTTCAACCGTTGCTAATCCGTCATCGGCTTCTGATATGGGTTTCGACCCGCAAAATACAGAACATACAAAACTGCAAATCGGCAAATATACTATCGGCGAAATGTTTTTACAAATTAAGAACGCCGGCTCACTGCCGGAAGTTTCTGTCATAGCCTCGTTTGTCTCGCAGTTAATCGCCGTAAAGCTTGCCGGCGAGCACGACCAGTCGATAGCTCAGGCAGTTATCGATAATTTTGCCCAGACGCCGAAAGAACAGCCACCGCAACTATCTCAGCCGGCCGCAGATGTACGCGAAACAATAGCCGAGATTGCAGCCGGCGCCGCACATGAATTGAATAATCCGCTGGCCGTTATATCCGGCAGAGCGCAACTGCTTATGGAAAGTGAAACTGACGAGACGAAGAAACTCATCATGCGTCAAATCGTCGAAAAGACCGGCGATGCTTATGAAATGGTCGGCCAGCTTATGAGTTATGCCCGCCCCGCCAAGCCGCAAATCAGGACGGTTTCGCCATTTATAATGGTCAATAATTGCCTCGAAAAAGCAAACGCCCGTTATCTCTCCGAGCCGATAGATGTAACTGTCGAAAACATCGAAAACCTGAGCGATATTGAAGTCGATCCCGAACAGATTGCCGAGGCGATTGCCCAGATAATTTATAACGCGCTTGAATCCTATGAAAGCGGCAACGGCCCCGTTCGAATTATCGGCAGTGAGCAGCCGCAGAGCGACACTATCGAAATTGTCATCAAAGACCAGGGCTGCGGCATGAGCGAGGAAACCCTGCGCAAAGCCGCCGAACCATTTTTCTCCGATAAAGCCGCCGGCAGGCAGCGCGGCATGGGTCTGGCCCTTGCGTCAAGTCTGTTGAAGAATAACGGCTGCACTATATCAATCCAGAGCCAGCCCGACAAAGGCACAACAGTAACAATCCTACTGCCAAAAACAAACAAGTCCGAATAAACCTTTAGCCACTAAGGCATCCGCCGTCGCTAAAAGCTATGGCGGGACAGGCAAAGACACAAAAAGAATTCTTAATTTTTAATTTTGAGTTTTTAATTGAGGAGTTCGCTTAACGGCGAGACCTTGTTTTTATACTTTGAAATCACGGATAGCTATGCCACAAGTTACGCGAATAATAATAGTTTCACGATTTGATAATTACCAAACGGGTGTCAATAATCTGGATTCCCACTCCCTAAGGGATAAATTTCGCGGGAATGACTGACGAGATTCCTCGACTGCGCTCGGAATGACGAACCCCGCACCAATTCACGGCAGTGGCCTAATCGATGTGGGACAAGCCCTGTTGAAAAACTGAGAGAGAAAACCCGCCGTGAAACGGCGGGCTAAACACGGGGAAATCATCCCCCACCATAGGTCGAGCAAGTCCGAAAATTCCTGACCGGCCTAATCCGTTCTTTTCCCGGAACACAAAAAACCATTACTGACGCCTGCAAATCTGTTCATTATTGGACGTTTGAATATTCTGCCAAAATGACTCCGGTATCTTAAACCCGCCTTTTTATTATGCCGAAATGCATAATGTATCCCGTTAGAAATCACATCGCTAAGGGTTGCAATAGAAAAGAAGATTTCTAACGGGATAAAGACAACTGCTTTTGGAGATATTCTGTTGAAGGAAGAAAAAAACTTAAGATTACGCCGGCTTGTCAGGAAGCTCAATCAAATCAGAAGAGCCCAGAAACAACAGATTGATATTCTCTGCAACGATATTCTGACGGCACACGGCGATTTTATAAATCATCTGAAAAATTTCAGGTTTGCCGCCGATTTTTATGAAAGTATTCTCGGCATAAACGACCCCGACCTTTTCGCAAAAACCGTCGGCGAATTTTTCACGAATAATCTTAACGGCACAAACACAGCGGCCGTATTTATGGCGAGCGGCCGGCCGCAGGTTCATATTTACGCGACAGACCCGAACATCGAGGAAATACCTTCTCAAATCGGTCCATACCTGTCGGCAAGAATGGTACAACTGGTTTGTCAAAGCGGAAAAATATGCACGGCCGACGACCTTTGCACGATGGGATTCTTCGCGGGCCCTGCGGTTTTGAAAAAGATTTCTCTTGCAGCCATCGGTCTGAATAAATCCGGCCCGGCTCTGGGAATGCTGATTATTTACCGTTCCGCCGAGCAGCCTTTAAGTCAATCCGAACTGGCACAGGTATCTTCAGTAGTTGGCGGACTTTCCACGGCGTTAAAAAATATGCAAAACAGCGACGCCGCCTGCGACAATTACGCATAAATAGCATTTAGTCAAACTGCTCAAATCCTGACGACTATTTTCATCCAGAATTCACCTATAAAAGCTTTGCATCCAAGCCGGCAGATAGTAATATCGAAAAATAAATGGCAATTCAGGGAAATTTTTGTATTATTGTGTATTGAAAGTCTTGAAACTCGAATAGCACGTTATCCCAATAAATTATAGTGTTGCGATTGCATCCAACAAAACTGGAGACTATATGGATAATGGCAATCCTGCAAAATTTATCTGTTCCGCCTGTGGGCGGAAATATACATGGAAGTTGGAGTTGGCGGGGAGGCGAGCCAGGTGCAAGTGCGGTACCATCATTCAAGTGCCTCTGGATCCCCCGGTCGTGAAAAATGACTGTATCCCTTTTAGTGCCAGAGAGAAATCTCTATATCAAATGCAACCGTCGGCCATTGGCCAGAATCAGACAGGTTCACTTCAGTCCCAGACAATGCAATCGCAGGCGAACTCATCCAGTACAGACTGGGAAGTGATGCTCAGCACCGGGGAGCGGCTCTTGCTCAACGAAAAAGACGCAGTGCCTTTACTCCGCCATCATCTGCTGATGGGCAAGGCGAAACTGAGTAATCGCTGCCGACTGCACAAGCCTGTCACGAAGACTGCGGATTCCGAGGAAGAATCTCAACAGCATAAGACACCCACTGAATGGAAGCCACTGCAGGAATACGCCGACCATGAGTTTAACCTGTGTATATTATACAACCCCGCTAAAGCATGGGCAGATTGCGGCGCCATGATATCATTTTTCGTGATGATTGTGCCTGTGGCAACTGTCTGTAATGCATTCTTTCTAGTCCTATATGGTGTTGAAACTGGTGCCGCCATTTTCTGGGGGGCACTCTTGTTTGTCTCGACACCCACTGTTATCGGATTTCCCATCGTAGCTATCCTGATTGCCAAAACCTACAGTATCAGTGCCTTTTGGATAGTCATGCTCACCCCCCCGATATTATTATTTGTTAGCGTGCCTATTGCTTCTGCTCCAGGCTATATCATCGGTTGGGTTCTTGGCCTGACTCGTCCGAAACTGCTGGAGTAGATGGCAAAATTTTCAGGAACAGATGCTACCTACCTTATTATAAATTTCCCTTTATCGTAAATAACTTCGCCGTCGGCAAGTATTTGGCCGTCTTTCATATCCGCCAGTAAATCCCAGTGCACCGCCGATTCGTTTAGTCCGCCTGTTTCCGGGTACGCGGCGCCGATGGCCATATGAATCGTTCCGCCCATTTTCTCGTCGAAGAGCATATTCTTCGTGAATTTGTTGACTCTTTCGTTATTTCCGATTGCCACTTCGCCGAATCTTCTTGCGCCGGGAATTTCGAGAACTTTATCCAAAAGCTCCTGCCCTTTTCCGGCTTTGGCGTTTACAACCTGGCCGTCTTTAATCTCGAGCGTTATGTCCTCTATCTCCTGGTCCATAAAAATTCCCGGATAGGAAAACCGAACCTTGCCGTTTACCGAATCTTCCACCGGCCCGGTAAAGACTTCGCCGCTCGGCATATTGTTTTTGCCGGACGAATTAATCCATGTTCTGCCGTCCGTTCTGAATTTGACGTCGATATTGCTTCCCTGTAATGTATTTCTTTTTTACTGTTGAGCAAATCCACGATTTTCTGCTGGTCTTTCTCTAACTTGTTCCAGCAGCCGATAGGGTCGTTTTCATACAGGAAGCAGCAGTTATAAACAAAATCGGCGTATTCGCTTCGGCTCATTCCGCATTCCTGGGCCTCGGCGTTTGTCGGAAAGACGCACAGCGTCCACCGCAGTTGTTTCGCAGCCGCCCTTTCCATAAATAATTTATTCAAATCCGCCCTTGCGGCGTTGGATTTTTGTTTTTTCTCGGCCGGGGTGTTCTGCAGTTCCTTGACATTGAACGGCGCAAGAACGTGCAGAACCGCATCATAATTTTCATAAACATATTTACTCAGCGGGGAAACATATTCGAGCTGGCTGTCGGATGCGTTGTCGTAGAAGATTTTTTCCGCTCCGTTGAGTGCGATTTTAAACTCCGGATGAGCCCCAACCGCCAGTGCCTGCGCGTAAACTTCCTTAAGCAGTTCTTCAGCAAGGTAAGTGGAACTGATAAGCAGTTTATCGCCCTTTTTCAGTTCAAGCGAATATTCGACCAGCAGTTTCGCGTACTTTTTAATAATATCGTTCGCTGTCATAGAATTTTATCCTTGTAAAAACGGTAATTACATAGAGAATATTACTCTATCCCTGTCATTTTCGACTTCGGCGACTTCATCGCCTTCGCTCGAAATGACAATACAATGAGAATATAGCGTTTTAAAGGTTTATTTCAATATGATAAATATTTTTACAAATTCTTTCGGCACAGCTTTCGAGGCGGTTTTCCAGATTTTGCTAATCGCTATCGTTGCCGGGGTACTTATCAGAAAGCACATCCTGACGCAGGACCAGCTGAAAGCCATTTCCGCGATAGGCGTTCGGGTATTGCTGCCCTGCCTGATATTTTCGAATATTATTAAGAATTTCGACCCGGCCGGCTTCAAAATCTGGCCTTTGGTTCCGCTTGCGGCGGTTTTAATGGTCGGCTTCGGCCTTTTGTTTTCCGCGATTCTATTTTGGCCGAATTTAAAAGAGAAAAAATATCTCTTCGCTCCGGCCGCTTTGCAGAACGCCGGCTATTTAATCCTGCCGCTCGGCAAAATACTCTACCCGGACCATTTCGACGAATTCGCGATGTATTGTTTTCTTTACATCCTCGGCATCAGTCCCCTTTTATGGTCGCTCGGCAAATATCTCGTGAGTTCGCAGCCCGACGAAAAACCGACAATTCAAGGGCTTTTCACTCCTCCGTTTGTCGCCAACATTGCTGCGATTGCGATTGTACTTCTCAAATTGAAATTTCTTATTCCTTCTGCGGCTCTTAACGCCGCCGACCTTCTCGGCACGGCAGCAGTTCCGATAGCCACTTTCATTTTGGGCGCGGTGCTCGGCAGTATTTCATTCAGCATAAAATCTTATGTCACAGATACGATGAAGGTTCTTATTATCCGGCTGATTCTTATTCCGATTGTTACCATTGTGATTCTTCTGCTGACCGGACTTTACAAAAACTATCCGCTTTTGTGCAATCTGCTCGTGCTTCAGTCGTCCTCGTCTCCTGCCACGGCGCTGATTTTACAGGTCAAGCACTATGGCGGTAAAGAACAGGAGCTTGGCTCGATTTTAATGTTATCTTATATCGCCTGTATAGTAACGATTCCATTCTGGCTGGCAGTCTGGATGGCGATAACGGTATAAATTTGAACCACGAATTAACACGAATTAGAAAATATTCAATACACCGTTTCACGGCAGGATATTGCCTTGCTCCCTGTAACTACACCTTCTTGTATTTTTTTTTACTTAACTTCGAATGCCTATATTTTTATCGTCTATCGTTATTTACCTCATTCTATTAAGTAATCTGCTTTAGTCTGCCGGCAAATCAAGGAAACAACCTCTACTAAAAATTATACAACAGGAAATCCTTTCAACAAGTAAAAAACCGCCGGTAAAACCGGCGGCTAAATATTTGGATTCCCGCCTTCGCGGGAATGACATGTTTATGTATATTCGTGTTCATTCGTGGTTCATTATTTTTGCGTCTTAGAACCTTCGCGGCTAATATTTTTCCGGCCAGATTGGGGTAAATTTTGTTCTCGTTCTTTCGCCGAGGATCATTCTTTCCGCTTCGCTTCGCCATTTATTGTAATGTGCAGTCTGCTTATGATGCACGACGCCGGTTTCGTCCGTGTATGCCTCGACAAGAACGAAATGAGTAGGATTTTCGGATTGCTGGAGAACGTCGAAGCGTTTTATCCCCAGTTCTTTTACACTGTTTTGCGCATTTTCAATACATATCTGCTTAAACTCTTCGATATACTCCGGCCTGACCTGGATATTTATGTGAACTACAAACATAATTTCACTTCCATATAGTAATTGTTGAATTTCTCTTTGCGTCACTTATATAAGGAATATCTTCATCTTCGCCCGGCATTTGGGGCAGTCTCGGCCGGTCGATGTCTTTGACAAGGTCGGCTATTTTTATCATTTGTCCGGTCGCCATGGATTTGTTGGCGGCAACGCCTGTAAGTATCGAATAAGCTCCCTGCGAAAAATCCGCCGCTCTCATAAGCGTATCGCTGGGGTCAGGCGTGCCGAAAATATCGTTTAGCATTACGGCATCGCCGCCTCCGTGTTCGCCTTTGCCTGTTTTGACCTCGATATTATACGCGGTCTGGAAATGCGGGAAAAATTTTATGTATGTGTTCTCCGCGACAAGCGCACCCTGAATGCTGCCGTCGCCGTTGATATATGACGATTCCTGGCAGCCGTGTTCGAGTCTGCCCTTTGTGCCGTTGAACGCGATTTTATAACCTTCGTAAGGCATAAATGAATTAAGGCTGTAACTCATAATCGCACCGGAGGTATACTGAACGACAACGTTCATCGTGTCTTCGATATCTATATCGTTTCTGAATACACATCTGTCCCTGAAATATCCATCGTATTTTTCATTGTCGGCGTAGAGCGATTTGAGCGCCTTAAAATCCTTCATATTCATATAGAAATTGCATTTTGACGCGACCGGACAATCGCTGCATCTGTCCGAATGATTTTCGAGGCCGTATCGCTTTGCCTGTTTTGCGTTGTAAAATGCCCTTGTCCCTCGCGCGAACACAAATTCCGGCACGGAGCTTAGCCACCAGTTTACAAGGTCGAAATGGTGCGTAGCCTTGTGAACCATCAGCCCGCCGGAGTTGCTTTTATTACTGTGCCATCTCCTGTAATAGTCGGCGCCGTGATTGGTATCGAGAAGCCACTGAAAATCAACGCTGATGATTTTGCCGATGAGTCCGCCTGTCAGCAGTTCCTTGATTTGTGTTCTCGGTGGAGAATAACGGTAGTTGAAAGTAACCCTGACGTTTTTGCCGCTCTGGTTCACAGCGTCGATGATTTTTTGGCACTTGACCTCATCGATAGTCATCGGCTTTTCAGTGATGACATCACATCCTGCTTTGAGACTTCGGCAGATATATTCATCGTGCGTACTGTCTTTTGTGGTAACGATTACGCAGTCCGGCTTTTTCTCGGCGAGCATTTTATCGAAATCTTTTGCTTCGTAGCCGGCGATATCAGGCAAAAATTCTTTTAGTTTATTTACCGCCAGGTTCAATCTGCCGATGTTGCTGTCGCAGACGGCGAGCAGTTTTGCCGTTTTCTTAAAATCCTTCGTCAGGGCGATGGTGAACATATCCGACCTGCCGCCCATTCCTATCTCTGCGTATGTTCTGACCATTGTTTATTTTCCAAAACTAATCTTTGATTTGTACCGGTAAATTTTATAACATAAAATTGGTACAATAAAAAGACCATTTTGACGAATTTTAGGTTGCAATTTTGGGCCAAATAAGTTTAATACATACTTTAAATTACGTTTAATAATAGGAGTGTAAAATGTCGTATCTTGATAAGAAATATGGACTTACAGGTAAAACAGCTATTATAACCGGCGGCGGCGGAACGCTGTGCAGCGCCATTGCCGAGGGCTTTGCCCTTGCCGGCGCAAATATTATTCTTTGGGATATTAATCCTGCAGGTTTGAAAGCCAAATCTGAAGTCATTGCCAAATCCTGCGGCGATAAATCCAGAGTCTCTACGGTTGAAGTTAACCTGATGGACGAGAACTCGATTGCGCAGGCACTGGAAAAATCCGTAAAAATTTATGGCTCGGTCGAGATACTTTTAAATGGCGCCGGCGGCAACCGCGGCAAAGGCCCGCTTATCGACGTTAAGGCTGAAGATTTTGATTTTGTTTTGAAATTGAATCTCCTTGCCGGCTGTATCCTGCCAACAAAGCACATTGCAAAATACTGGATAGACAACAAAATAAAAGGCAACATTATCAATATCGCCTCGATGGCAGGCTTCAATCCTCTTTCCGGAATATGGGCATATTCGTCAGCCAAGGCCGCGGTGATGAATCAGACGATGGGCCACGCAAAGGAACTGGCCAAATACGGCATAAGAGTCAACGCGATTGCTCCGGGCTTTTTCGTCGCAGACCAGAACAGGAAACTTTTATTGAACGATGACGGCACGCCGACACAGAGAGGCAAAGACGTTCTGGCGAAAACCCCGATGGGCGGATTCGGTCTGCCGGAATATCTTACGGGTTCCACGATATTTCTCGCTTCTGACGCTGCGCAGTTTGTTACGGGAGTTACGCTGCCGATTGACGGCGGTTATTTGTGTGACAATATCTGATTTCAGGCTTTCGGGAGCTGCTGAGTTTTCAAAAAGTTTGTCCGGTTCTCCGGCAGGAGGAGTTTTTCCATTCTTTGCGGATGGGTCGCATAACTTAAGGCGTCGCTTCTTTCGATAAAGCCTTTGAAATACAATTCCGCGATGCTCGTATCCATTTCCTGCATACCGAGTTTTCGCGATGTGGCGATAATATTGGATATTTCGTGAATTCTGTTTTCCCTGATGCAGTTTCTCACTGCCGAGTTGCATATAAGAATCTCGACTGCGGGCACCATTCCCGGTTTGTCGATTCTTTTGAAAAGCGTTTGTGAAATAACCGCCTGCAGTGTATTCGAGAGCATAGCACGAATCTGATTTTGCTGGGCGGCAGGATAGATATCTATTATACGCTCTACCGTTTGGGCAGCGTTTATGGTATGCAGTGTGCTGAAAACCAAATGCCCCGTCTCGGCGGCGGTCATCGTTGCGCTTGTCGTTTCGAGGTCCCGCATTTCTCCGACAAGTATCACTTCCGGGTCCTGCCTGAGCGCGTGTTTGAGTCCCGAAGCGAAGTCCGGACAATCGGAGCCTATTTCCCGCTGTTCAATCATCGACATATTATTTTCGAACGCGTATTCGACCGGGTCTTCGAGAGTTATTATTCTTTTTCGGGATGTATTATTAATCAGGCCTATCATAGCGGCAAGCGTAGTACTTTTTCCGCTTCCGGTATGGCCCGTAACAAGAACCAGTCCCCTCGGCAGTACAGCGAGTTCCTCGGCGATTTTCGGCAGATTCAACTGATTCAAATCCGGTATTTGATTTGGAATAAGCCTGAACGAAATAGCAATGGTATTATTTTGATAATGCGCGTTTACCCTGAACCTGTTTCCGTCATCGAGAGTTGTGGAAAAATCGCAATCGCGTTTTACCTCGAAGGTTTCAAATCTTTTCGGGCCTATCATACCAAGCAGCATATCCGCGGCCTGTTCGGCCCTGACCGGTACGGTTTCCATCGTGACGAGTTCGGTATTAACTCTTATCACAGGAGGCAGGCCGACATTAATATGTAAATCGCTCGCCTGCGCCGCCACGGCGGCAGCAAGCAATTGTTTAATGTCCATTTTTTCGATTAGCGCGGTGTCCATTATACTGTTTTATCGACAGAATTGCGGTGCGACTTATGCCGGCGGATTTATGGATATTTGCTGCTTGTGACGATATTTTTTCGGACGAAACCGATAATATCCTCTCAATACACAAAAACTTATCAGGATGCCTGTGATGCCGTTTACGAATATACGGTGGATATCGAGCTTGGCATACCATATATGTTCCCCTGTATTTTTCCGTATGCCTGAATCGACAACAAGATATCGACAGGGAAACCCGAAATGCCATCTTATGCCTTCAAAAAAATCCGGCGGCGTCCGCGATACTGTTTCGTCTGGTTTGGGAGCATTCAATGAACGAAACCGCACATATCTCAAATGATGAGAGTCTATTTCATCCAGCCTGGCAGTCCACAAATTTTCAATAGAAAAAGCAACACGGCCTTCTCTGCCTGGAATACTAATGAGAATTGCTATGAATATCAGATTTAATGCGGTTATTTGTAAAACAGTTTTCAAGTGCCAAAATTCCTAAATATGTATTATTCGGCTTTTAGTTGCCTTGTCATCAGGTCGCCTATCGCAGCCGGGACGCTCTTGCCATCGAATAGTATTTGATAAACCGCTTCCGTTATGGGCATATCTATTCTGTATTTCCGTGCCATGTCCATAACCGATTTGCACGTAGCGGCGCCTTCGACAACGGACTGGGTCGCTTCGGCCGACTCTTTAACGGTTGCACCTTTTCCGATTCTCTGTCCGAAGCTTCTGTTTCGTCCCATCGGCGATATGCACGTTGTTACAAGGTCTCCAAGTCCGCTCAGGCCCGCGAACGTTTGTTCTCTGGCGCCGAGCGCAACTCCCAGTCTTGTAATTTCCGCAAGCCCCCTGCAAAGCAGAGCCGCCTTTGCGTTGTCTCCTATTTTTATTCCATCGACTATGCCTGCCGCGATAGCTATGACATTTTTCATCGCACCGGCAAGCTCAACGCCGATGACATCGCTGTTTCGATAGACCCTTAAGTATGACGTATTAAAAATTTCCTGTACCGTCCCTGCCAGTCTTTCGTCTTTGGATGACGCCGTTGCCGTCGCCGGCAGTTTTTTCGCGATTTCTTCGGCGATAGTCGGCCCCGACAGTACTACGACTTTTATTTTTTCTCCGAGTACACTTGTGATTATCTGGCTCGGCCGAAGCAGCGTATCATTTTCGATTCCTTTTGTAACTGAAACAATCGGCACTGCCGTATTTACGTATTGTTTAAGCCGCTGCCAGACCGGCCGCATATACTGGCATGGAACTGCCGAGATTATCAGGTCGGTGTTTTTAAGTATTTCGCCGTCCCGCGGCTCGAAAATCAAACTGTCCGGAAGTTTATAGCCCGGCAGGAATTTGAAATTTTCCTGTTTTTCTTTTATCTGCGAAAGCTGTTTTTCGTCATAGCCCCACATACGGACGTCAAGCCCCTTTTCGCAGAGCAGCATCGCGCAAACACTGCCCATCGCCCCATCGCCTATTATGGATATATTTTTCATCATTAGTATTTAACCAGAGAGATGCCGGTTTTTCAATCGAATAATTATTCGTCCAACTGTTCGATTTGGATAGGCTTGAATCTCTGCATTTCCGAGAACTGATTTTTGCCGAGCCTTACTTCCATAACGACGGTATTGTCGCCGGTATAGTCCTGTTTCAGAACGGTTGTATTTGACTTGAGATAGCTTTGAATTTTTCCATCGCCGGCACTTGCCGTTATCCTCACAAGCAGCATACCGCCGGTATAAATCTGGATGACTTTTTCTTTCAGGATATCCAGGTTCAATCCCGTCTTGGCGGAGATACTTATCGCATCGGGATAAATCGTCTGCATAAGTTCGAACTGCCCCTGGCTCCTGACAACATCGGACTTATTAAGCAGCATCAGCGTTTGCTTTTTGCCGCATTTTATTTCTTCCAATACCTGCTTAGCGTTCTCTATCTGATTTTCTGCGTCCACACTCGATACATCGACAACATGCAGCAGTAAATCGGCGTTGATTGCCTCTTCGAGCGTAGCCTTGAACGACGCGACGAGCTGATGCGGCAGATTTCTTACGAACCCGACCGTATCGCTAAGCAGCGCCTTTCGTCCGCCATCGAACATCCACTGTCTTGTTCTCGTATCGAGCGTCGCGAAGAGCCTGTCCTCGACATAAACACCCGCATCGGTAAGGGCGTTCATCAGGGTACTTTTGCCCGCGTTGGTATATCCCACAAGGCAGATTTTAAACAGTCCCCTTCTTGTCTCGATTCCTCTTACTATACGTTTGTCGATGCCGGCAATTTCTCTTTTAAGTTCGGTGATGCGTTTACTGACAAGTCTCCTGTCGATTTCGAGCTGTTGTTCGCCTGTTCCGCGTGTTCCGATACCTCCGACGGCGCCTGCCATCGGCCCGCCTACAGCGCCGGTTACGGTATCAAGATGCGACCACATTCTCGTAAGTCTCGGATATGTATATTCGAGCTGGGCAAGTTCCACCTGCAGTTTCGCCTGTTTCGTCTGTGCCCTGCTTGCGAAAATATCCAGTATCAATTCTCCGCGGTCAACGACTTTAACTTCTATAATCTCCTCAAGGTCTCTTATCTGACCGGGCGAGAGTGCATCGTCGAATATGACAACATCGGCTTTATTTCTCTTTACCCGCTGCCTTATCATCTCCGCTTTGCCTTTGCCGATGTATGTTGATGGATGTATGCGTGTTATTTTCTGCTGGACCCTGTCAACTACTATCGCTCCTGCGCTTTCAGCCAGTGCCGTCAATTCCGCCAGTTCATCGTCGTTTTTTGCATCTTTTTTAAGAATCGCCCCGACGAGTACGACTCTTTCATGCCTGACAGCTATATTTTCACGAAATTTTTCCAATTAAGTTTCAAACTCCTTAAAGTTAAGCAGCGGCTATTATAATGATTACCGCTGTGCAATTCAATTACAGTCTGTTTTCAGTACCGGCAGATTAAACTTCGTTTTAACGGTTTTTTTAACTTTTTTTTGCCGTTAACGGCCCGGTCTGCCCTGTTTTCTCTGCTTTTTGACTTTAAAATATTTTTAAAATCTTTCTTGCTAATGAACCGCGTTTTGGTATATTTACCGCCTTGTATTTAATGTTCTAACCATTTTTTTATTATGTCAATTTTGGAGACAGTCAAGTGAGAGATTTTAATCAAGGGGGCAGAAGAGATTTCGGACCACGCCAGATGTTCAAAGCAGTTTGCGGAGAATGCGGTCAGGAATGCGAAGTTCCATTCCAGCCTAAAGAAGGCAAGCCGGTTTACTGCAAAGCCTGCTACGCAAAAAAGAGAAATTCTTAATTCTCTGCGTACCACACTGTAGTCCTTGATTTTAGTGCGGTTTTTGCGCTGCATCTTTTCAGGTGTAGATTTTGAATCTGTGGTATCCTGCGGAGGATATGAGGGTGTATTATCTTCTCCAGGCGGCCTTACGGACCATTAGAGGCGGTAGTTGGATGGTCTTGTTACTGTTTGGGCTGGACTCGCCTACCGTTCCCCTATTGCTCGGATACCATACGAATCCAATACCGGCTTTTGCCGGGCCTAATAGACGGCTCAAAAATCCCCATTTTCTTGTTTTTTCTACAGTAACCATAATATTTTAGCCCTATATGATGTTCAATTCGGTTAAGGCTTTGCCTGTTTACTTATCGGTTGAAATATAAGCGGGCTTAACAGTTAATTTCCCTAAACAAGTTCTATACAAGAGCTTATTGGTCGCCATTTTCTCCCCCACTCATATCCGTCTATCCATTGACTAAGTTTAGTATTCTGGTATTATTCAGAAATTGTGAAATTTCACGATTAAATATTCGTATTTGCGTAATTGTGAACTTTTTGTGTTTTACTATGAATATTAGTGAAAAAAGCATAATAGAGCGGATAATTGTCCTTCGCAGGGATTTGGCAGGTGCCCGAGGGCGGAAAAAATTCGCTGCCTTACTTGGCCTGAACCCTTCTACATACAGTTATTACGAAAAAGACCGTGTTCCCCCTATTTCGATATTGCTCAAGATTTGTCAGTTATGTAATGTTGATATCGGCTGGCTGCTGACAGGGGAAAATATCGATAAATCCGAAAAAAATGGTCAAATTTCGGCTCAAAACAGTCAAATTTTCTCAAAATTCTGCAAAATTATCGAAAATCAGCCTGCTTCATCGGAAGCGATATCAGCGTTTTTAAATCTTCTTGAAGAAAAGGCCAATCTTGAGCGGAATCATAACCAGCCGCAGGTTTCATCGCAAGCCAGGTTCGGCTGGATTCCTGTATTAGGCAGAACCGCCGCGGGCGTTCCAGGTTTTTGGAGCAAGGCCATCGGCACAGATTCAAAGATTATCGAAACCCATCTCGAAGAGCTGGTGCAAAGACATATAAACGCTTCAATCGTTAATTCAATAACCGCTAACATCTCTGTCGATTCAGAGGTTAAATCCGTAATCCAGGCTTTAAACAATGCCCAGGCAAACCTTATACAAACTGCCGGCCGGGATGAAGAGCAAATCGTTCAATTCGTAGATTGCCCGCGGATGCACAAATTATTCCCCGACTGTTTCGCATTACAAATCGACGGCGACAGTATGGCTCCGCGTATAAACGATGGCGATATAGTTATAGTCAGCCCTTCCACGCCGGCCAGTTCCGGATTCCCTGCCGTTGTTCGCATCTCAGAGGCAATAGGCGTAACCTGTAAACTAATAAGGACAGAAGACGAGATGGTTCATCTTGTTCCAATAAACGAAAAATATGACGCAAAAATTGTTAAAAGAAAGGACCTTTTATGGGCCCTTGCCGTATTATGTCATATAAAACTGAAAAGCGTGGACTCTTAAGGGAAATTTGCCGATATTATAAGTATATTAAATAAATAAATTTACAGTTGTATAATATAAATACAGTAAGTAAAAAATTTATAATTATTTGGAGTAATCATTATGTTATTAAATTTCATTCGATTCATTTTTATCCTTGTAGTTTTCGCCGCCCTGTTCGTCAGCATCACATCGCAGGTTGCAGACCCGGCACAAGCTGAAAAAATCACACAAAATGAAATATGGGTAGCAGTTGTCGGCGGTCTTACGCTGGCAGTTCTGGTTTTGTTCATAGACTGGCTGCTGCCGAAAAAATCACTAAGTGCCCTTGCCGGTGTGTTCTTCGGCCTTATCGTCGGAATATTTTTCAGTTGGGCGATGTCATTAGTGCTGGATATGGTCAATGACGTGTTCAAACTCGGCCTTATGGACAGTAATCTAAAACTCACAAAATGGATTATGGGTATATGTATCTGCTATTTCGTAATCAGCTTCGTTATGCGCACCAAAGATGACGTTCGTTTCATTATTCCATACGTTGAATTTTCCCGCCAAACAAAAGGAATAAGGCCTCTCGTACTCGATACGTCAGTTATAATCGACGGGCGAATAGCGGATATCTGCCAAAGCAAACTATTCGACGCCCCGCTCGTAGTGCCAAGGTTCGTTTTGAATGAACTCCAGCTCATAGCGGATTCAGCAGACAAACTAAAACGCGTACGAGGCAGACGCGGCCTCGATATACTTCACAAACTGCAGGAAAATACGCTGATAGAAGTACAATTAGACGATACTCCCCCGCCGGGCGTTGATGCAAACGCTCCCGTCGACCAGAAGCTGGTAGCCTTTACCAAAAACTGCGACGGCAAACTTGTAACCAACGACTACAACCTGAGCAAAGTCGCGGCGGTTCGGCAGGTTGACGTAATAAATATAAACGACCTTACAAATTCGCTGAAAACAGTCGTACTGCCGGGCGAACCGATGACGGTACGGATAATCAAGTCCGGAGAAGAAGCCCAGCAGGGAATCGGATATCTCGACGACGGCACAATGGTGGTTGTCGAAGACGGCAGAGGCAAAATCGGCGAAAAAGTTCAAATTGTCGTAACAAGCGCACTGCAGACATCGGCAGGACGAATGATATTCGGCAAATACGAAAGACCTGTCCGCGACAATAATAACAACGGACAAGATGATGATAACGGCCGCGATGACAGACAGAACAATTTCAGACAAAAGAAGCAATATAGTTAGCCGATAACCGGTAATTAAATATTCCAGCCCCGACCTTAAACAGTCGGGGTTTTTTATTCGCAAATTGGGAATATGCGGGGATTTAGACCGAGGGATTTTATTTTTTAGATTTTGATTTTTTTCTGCATTTTCCTGACTTGCGTTTCAGGCATAAGAGGCATCTTTCATCGCTGCACATCTGGCAGAAAAAACAGTCTTTGCAATTATGCTTTTTAGTGCCGCCGCCTTGCGGTTGGTAAACTTTGCCCGGAATACCGGGAATTCGTATAAAAGCCATAGCAAATCCTGTCAATCCATTACTGCCGCTGGTACTTGCCCATCAGTGAACCTTCGGCGAGAATATGTCCCTTCATAGCGTCAAGCAGCTTCTGCTTGGTTGTCTCGTCCGGCAAATCAAGCATCGTATCCAGGGCATATATCTTGAAATAGTACCGATGTACTCCTCTGGGCGGACAGGGGCCGCCATAGCCGTATTCTCTGGAATCATTAACGCCCTGCCGGGAGCCGTCTGGAAGTTCTTTTACGGGCTGAATATTTTCCGCAAGTTCATTTGCATCAGCGGGAATGTTCCACATTACCCAATGAATCCAAATTCCTATCGGGGTGTCTGGGTCATCGCTAATCAGTGCAAAACTTTTCGTACCCTTCGGAACAGGTTCCCATTTCAGCGGCGGCGAAACGTCTTCGCCATCGCAGGTATATTTTGCAGGTATCATTTGTCCTTCTTTAAAAGCGCCAGATGTAATCGTGATAGTCATTTTCTCATCCCCTTTCTGTGCAATACTATTTTGACCAACACCGCACAATGAAATAAATAACATAAACATAATATAATATTTTTTATTCATAGCCGCACATCCAAAAAACAATTTTTTTCTGCCAAGCAAGCTCGGCTTGTTTCCATACCGAAGTAGTTTATAATCTTCCCAGGTGGCGTTGACGGTGCTTGAGTTGAGAAGCGAGAAATTATGCATGGATAAGACTGAACTGAGAGCTTTTTCCACGACTGACTGACCTACGCTATAAATGTGGAGTATTTGGCAGAAGAACCCCATATTTTTTCACTCCTATTTTTTTATCTAACTGCCATAAAAAATCAAAATATTCTCCTGTCGCTTTCGCTCCAGGCTCTGAACCCCCACCACAGGGGTGGGGGCTAAACATTTTTTCTAACCGATTTTTATAATTTCCTTCTTTAGGGCGGCGAAAAGTTTTGCCTGTTTAACTACGGCGATTTTTTTGCCTTTTTTATATATAAAGCCTTTATCTGCGGCGGCGCAAACGGCGATATCGGCATCGGCAGCCTCGCCGGGGCCGTTGACAACACAGCCCATTACGGCAACTCTTAACGGCTTCTTAATACCTTTGAGAAGTTTTTTTACCTGCTGAGCAAATCCAATCAAATCCCACTGACATCTGCCGCAGGTCGGACAAACAACTAATTCAGGTTCGCTGTTTTTATAAAGGCCGAGCGATGCGAGAATTTTTTTTGCGATTTCAACTTCGCCTACGGGGTCGCCTGCGATACTGATGCGAATAGTATCGCCAATGCCCTGCCATAAAAGCGAACCAATGGCGACTGAAGCGGGAACAATAGCATCTTCGGCAAGACCTGCGTGAGTCAGGCCGAGATGTATCGGGTAGTCGAATTTTTCAGCGATGGCGCAATTCGATTCGATGGTTCTTGCGACGTCGGAACTCTTAACGCTTAAAACAATATTATTGAAACCTCTTTTTTCAAAAAACCTGACATAGCCTGCCATTTCCTTTATCATAAGGCCTGTTCGTTTGGCAGGCTTTGTGTCGTGAAGAAGATTCCTGATGCTCGCCTCGTTTATGCCGACGCGGATGGCGATTTTGTGAGCCTTTGCGCAGTCGATTATCCGATAAATATCGTCTTTGCTTTTTATATTGCCGGGGTTGAGACGGATTTTTGCGGCGCCTGCCTCGATAGCCTCGATTGCCCTTTCAGGTGAGAAGTGAATATCGGCTATAAGCGGGATTTTTACCTTCCGCACAATTTTCGCAAAGGCGATACTATCCGGCCTTGTCGGAACAGCCAGTCTTACCAATTTTGCACCGGCGTCCGCGATGGCGTTTATCTGTTTTACGCAGCCTGCAACGTCAGTCGTGGCCAGTTTTATCATAGACTGAATTACAATGGGGCTGCCGGAGCCGATTTTGACTTTTCCTGCTAAAACTAAACGTGTTTTTCTTCTTTTTATCATAACCCTAAATTCTATCTTGTTTTATTGCTTTGGGCAAATTAAAATGGCGGCCTCTTGAAGATTAGTTATCTATATATACGATGTAAGAAACCATTAAAAATGCTGATAACCCCTGTTTTATTATTGCTGATAGCCTATATAGGGCTGGGAGCGGTGCTGTTTTTTATGCAGCCATCGTTTACATTTCAGCCGACAAAGGATTTGCTCTACAATCCCGGCGATATCGGGCTGGAATACGAGAAGGTTCAGCTTAAAACTCCTGACGGTCTGATACTGTCGGCGTGGTTCATACCGGCAGAAAAAGCGGAGTTTACCGTTCTTTTGTGCGACGGCAACGGCGGGAATATGTCGCATCGGCTCGACCTGATAAAAATCTTAAACGAGATTGGACTTAACTGTCTTATCTTCGATTATCGCGGTTACGGCGCCAGCGGCGGCAGGCCGACAGAGCAAGGCGTATATATCGACGCACGGACCGCATACGACTGGCTGATAAATGAAAAGAAGATTGAGCCGGAAGAAGTAATAATGTTCGGACAATCGCTGGGCGGCAGTATCGCGGCGCATCTGGCGAGCAATGTAAAAGTGCAGGGATTGATTATCGAAAGCGGCTTTACATCATATACCGATATCGGCCGGAAATTTTATCCGTATATGCCGGTAAAGCTGTTCGCAAGGTATGGGTTTAAGACAAGCGAATATCTGCAAAAAGTCAACTGCCCGGTACTTATTATTCACAGCCGAAACGATGAAATTATACCGTTCGAGTTCGGTCGGCGGCTTTATGAAGAGGCGGCAAAGGAGCCAAAGGAATTTCTTGAGATTACCGGCGGTCATAACGATGGTTTTCTGCAGTCCGGGCAGATTTACCGCCAGGGACTGAGCAACTGGATACAGTTTGTTAACAAATACAGACAGCAAAATGCTGTTAAGATAAAGATAGTTTCCTGATATGGCAAAAGAAAACGTAAAAATACTTATTCTCATTTCAGTAATCGTATTTGCCGGTTGTTTGATATTCATCGGTTTAAAAGAACACCGTCCGGCTGTGTTCGTTGATAATTCTTCGCCAAAAGCATGCGAAAGAATCGTTTCTCTGGCACCGAGTACAACCGAGATGCTTTTTGCGATGGGACTGGGCGACAAGGTTATAGGGGTTTCGGAATTTTCCGATTATCCGCCCGATGCGCAAAAAATACAAAGGGTCGGCGCGCTTCTTAATCCGAATTACGAAGCGATTGTGGCGGCAAAACCCGACCTTGTGATTGTGTTTGACGATATGGCCGGAATGGAAAATAAATTTGCGGCACTGGGGATAGAAACGCTTACGGTAAAACACGACAGCCTGAACGAAATACTCGACTCGATTGGAATAATAGGTCTCCGCTGCGGCAAAGAAGAACAGGCAAATGCGATTGTCAGTGAAATCAGAAATAAGATTAGTAAAATACAAAGCGAAACCGCCGATTCAAATCGTCCGAAAGTGCTTATATGCCTCGGACACGATTATTCGCAGGACCCGGCGACAAGGCCGCAGAATATTTATATCGCAGGCGACGACGGATTTTACAGCGAGATGATTAAACTTGCCGGCGGTCAAAACGCGTATACCGGAAAAATATCCTTTCCGCAGGTAAGTTTCGAATCCATAATCTCGATGAATCCGCAAATTATTATCGATATAGCGCCTGTCCAGGCAAAACCGACTGACAGCGAAATAACGATAAAACAGTGGAAAAATTTCAGCCAGGTCGATGCCGCCAGGAACGACAGGATATATGTTTTTCTGGAAAACTATACGGCTATACCGGGTCCGAGATTTATACTGACGCTCGAAAAAATAGCCCGTATAATAAATCCACAGCTTAATCGGCAGGAAAATGAACCAAACAGTAATTGAAATTGAAGATTTAAGTTTCGCGGCAACCGGCAAACAGATACTGGAACGGATTCGCTTTTGCGTATCCGCCGGGCAGAGACTCTTCATCGTCGGCCCGAACGGCGCGGGCAAAACAACGCTGCTTCGCTGCATGAGCCGAATAATTACCAACTGGCACGGCATAATAAACATAAAAGGGGTAAACATAAAAGACTATCCGCAAAAAAAACTTGCGAAAATATTAACTTATGTGCCGCAGGTTCTGCCGGCCGATATTGCCTTTACCGTGCATCAGTTTATTTTGATGGCAAGGTATCCACATCTGAGTCCGTTTTCGGTTATAGGCCCGGAGGACGAGAAAATCGCAGGCCAGGCGATGGAAATGACGCAAACCGCCTGCTTCGCGGACAGGGTTATGGCGACATTAAGCGGCGGAGAAAGACAGCAGGTAAGCATCGCCGCGGCAGTGGCGCAGCAGGCTGAAATTTTCCTGCTCGATGAGCCTGCCACGTATCTGGATTATAAACATCAGCGGGATATACATTCGCTGCTGGCAAAAATAAATAAAGCGTACGGCACAACAATCGTCTGCGTAACACATGATTTAAACTCCGCTGTGCTTAGCGCAGATACAATCATCGCGCTTAAAGACGGGAAAATTGTCTTCGAAGGGACAGCCGAAGAAATTATGAATGAAAATACGCTCGAAGAGATATACTCCAAAAAATTCGATTTCGTACAGCATCCGGCAACGGGCCAGAAAATTATTGTTCCTGACGTGATAAAATGAAAAGAAAAATCGCTTTTATACTGATAATCATATTCGCCCTGCTGGTGGTGTTTTTCACTCCATTTATCGGCTCGACAAAGATACCATTCTCTGTGCTGAAGAGTTTCGACCTTGCGACGACTACCGCACAAATTTTTTATTCTTTACGCCTGCCGAGGGTTCTTACCGCATTTTTGGCCGGAGCTGCCCTGGCGTGCTGCGGAGTGGCACTGCAGGCGATGTTCAGAAACCCGCTGGCTACGCCTTTTACGCTGGGCATATCGGGCGGCGCAGCTTTCGGAGCGGCGGTATATGTTATATTCGCGGCATCCATACCGATTATATACGGCGGGATAATGTTCTCTTTCGCGGGAGCACTCGGCGCGGTGCTTTTAGTCTATGGTCTGACGAGAATTAAAAAAGGGTTTTCCGTCGGCACAATGCTGCTTGCCGGTATCGCAGTAAATTTCTTCTTCTCGAGCCTGATACTGTTTCTTCAGTATAAAAGCGATTTTACACAGTCGTTTAGAATTATTCACTGGCTTATGGGAAGCGTCAACGTTACGAGCTTTCAGACGCCGATGGTTTTATTTGTTTTCACCGCGGCAGGAGCGGCAATCATAACTGCCCAGGGAATGAATCTTAACCTGATGAGCATAAGCGATGAAATAGCAATCTCAAGAGGCGTCAATATACTAAACACAAGGAAAATTGTGTTCATCGCGACATCGATAATGGTCGCAGGCGTTGTTGCTTTTTGCGGGCCGATAGGTTTTGTAGGCCTGATGGCGCCCCATATCTGCAGACTGCTGGTCGGACACGACCACAAGATTCTAACGCCCGCTTCGGTACTATTCGGCGGAGCGTTTCTGGCCCTGTGCGATACAATAGCCAGAACAATCATAGCCCCTGCGGAAATGCCGGTCGGCGTAATAACCGCCCTTTTAGGCGGACCATTCTTCGTCTGGCTGCTGCTGAAAGACAAAAGCATATCAAACCTTTAAACAAATCCTTTGCAATAAACGTCATAAACTGTTAATATATCAGGATATGGAACTTACAGATAATCTAAATATTGTAACTTTCAAGCCGCTGATTACGCCTGAGCAGCTAAAGGAAAAATATCCTGAAACTGAGCAGATAGCTCATCTTGTGGCTCAGTCCCGTATGACTATTCAGTCAATCCTGACAAATAAAGATAAAAAACGAATTATTATTACGGGCCCATGCTCGCTGCACGATAAAAAAGCCACACTCGATTACGCCAACAGATTAAAAAAACTTCAGGAAAAATACGCGGATAAACTTCTGTTTGTGATGCGGGCTTATTTCGAAAAGCCGCGAACAACCCTGGGCTGGAAGGGAATGTTATACGACCCTTATCTTGACGGTTCGGATAATATCGAAGAAGGCTTTAACAGGGCTCGTGAAATTATGCTTGAAATCGGCAGTATCGGCCTGCCCTGCGCGACGGAATTTCTCGACCCGATTGTGCCGCAGTATATCGCAGATTTAATTTCGTGGGCGGCAATCGGGGCAAGAACGGCCGAATCGCAGATTCACCGCCAGATGGCAAGCGGACTATCAATGCCGATAGGCTTTAAAAATTCAACCGACGGTAACCTCTCGCCTGCAATCGACGCTGTGAGGGCCGCGGCAAGCGCCCATTCTTTCCTGGGCGTCAGCCGAAACGGACAGGTTATCATCGCCGAGACCCGCGGCAATAAATTCGGACATATCGTTATGCGAGGTGGGTCGAATGAGCCGAACTACTCGGCTGAATATGTAGCCTTTGCAGGCATATTGCTTAAAAAAGCAGACATTCCGAATGGCATCATTATCGACTGCAGCCATGCGAACTCAAACAAGGATTACAGGCTCCAGCGAAAAGCCATTTTGGATGTTGTTAAACAGGTTGAGAACGGCACAAGTCTGATTTCCGGCGTAATGCTCGAAAGTTTTATTACCGAAGGCAACCAGAAACCCGCTAAACCGGAAACTCTCGCATACGGTCAATCCCTTACAGATGGATGTATCGGCTGGGAAGAAACAGAAGAGCTTATCAATATTTTTGCCGGCGCGGTAAAATTATAAAAGTGCCGTACTGAAATATCTTTCGGCCCTGTCGGGCAGGACGGTTGCTATATTACCCTTATATTTTTTCGCAAGCTGACGGGCCGCCCATACATTAGCTCCGGAAGAAATGCCTACAAGCAGGCCGAAATTTGTGCTTAATTGTTTGGTTGTGTCAATCGCATCCTCATCTGTAACTTCAAGCACCTCGTCTACAAGCGAAACATCCAGTACGGCCGGGATAAAGCCGTCGCCTATGCCCTGAATCTGATGCAGGCCTGGCTCGTGGCCCAAAAGAGCACTGACGTTTTTAGGCTCGACCGCAACGATTTTAGTATCTTTTTTATGTTCCTTAAGAAATTTACCTACGCCCTGCAATGTTCCGCCGCTGCCGACGCCTGCGACAAAACAGGCGATATCGCCGCTCATCTGCCGCCATAGCTCAACCGCTGTCTGCTCGTAATGGACGCGGGGATTATCAGGATTCTCAAACTGCTGCGGCACAAAGATATGTTTGTCTTCGGCGGCCATCTGGTTTACCTTTTCGACAGCACCGGCAATACCGCCTTCGGCACTGGTCAAAATCAGTTCGGCTCCGAGTGCGCGGATAAGTTTTTTTCTTTCCTCGCTCATATTTTCAGGCATAACTATTTTGACTTTGTAGCCTTTGAGTCTGCCGACAAGTGCAACACCGATACCAGTGTTTCCGCTGGTAGGCTCGACGATTATGGAGTCCGGCTTTAATCTGCCGTCGCGTTCGGCGCCTTCGAGCATAGCGAGAGCGACCCTGTCCTTTACACTGCCGCCGGGGTTCAGAAATTCGGCCTTGGCGTAAACATTTTCTCCCCTGAGCCTTATAAGAGGCGTGTTGCCGATTAAATCAAGAATGTTATCTGTGAGCATATATGTCCTTAATTTAAAACCGACAGAATATCGCTTTTTCACAGAAGCGTCAATTAGTTTTATCATAACAAACAACTCTTGCAGTAAAATGTGTTTAAGGTTATATTTACGTCCTTGTTTATAAAGGATTTTTAAATGGCAGATAAGTCAACCGCAAAGCCCACAACGGCAGAATCGGTAGCTAATACCTTCGAATGGCTGATAACGGCGTTTATACTTGCCTTTGTATTCAGGGCATTCGTACTCGAGGCCTTCCGCATCCCGACAGGCAGTATGGCAGATACGCTGATGGGCGACCATTTCTGCGTTCGCTGCACCGAGTGCGGCTACAGCTACGAATATAATTTCAATCCTTACATTCAGAAAAACTATAAAACATCCGTCGGCGGCGGGCTTTATAAACTCGTACCTTCGCCGCGATGTCCGAGCTGCGGTTATTACGAAAAAGCAAATACCGTCGTTCCAAAAGCAAACGGCGACAGGATACTCGTATTCAAATGCCTCTACCAGTTTGTCGAGCCGAAAAGATGGGACGTAATAGTTTTTAAAAATCCGACCGGGCCGAAGGAAAACTATATAAAAAGACTAATCGGAAAGCCCGGCGAGACGGTTGAAATAATCGATGGCGATATATATATCGATGGGAAATTAGTAAGAAAGCCGCCGAAAGTTCAGGAAGAAATGTGGCTGCCGGTCTATAATAACAATTATCAGCCGATACAGCCGATGGAAGGCAGATTTAACGAGCACTCCTGGCATCAGCCTTTTACCAACGATATGAATTCCGAGTGGCAATTCAAACCTTCAAGGCCTACAGAGTTTACCCTCGAAAGCGAGCCGGAAAAGATTAATACGATGTTTTACGATACGCTGAAGGGAAATAATTTCCAGGCCTGCTACGCTTACGGCGACCCGAGATTCTACAGGTATCAGCCCTACTGCAGCGATTTGATGATGAAATTTTACGCTAAAAGAGGCGATATACAGGGCGTTATTGGAATCGGTTTTACAAAATATCAGACGCTGTACAAGGCCCGATTCGATGCGGCCGGCCTGATGGTTATAGAAAAGATTGACTCAGCCGGCAAGAGTATCGAACTTGCCAGAAAAGAAATCCCCCGTGTCCGGCCGGACAAGGATTTTTTTGTTCGGTTCTCAGATGCCGACCATTTACTCGTATTTGAAATTAACAATTATAAACTTACTTATGACCTCGGCACAGGCAGGGATGATATGGGACCGCGGCTCAGCGATATTGAGCCAAAGGCCGTAATATTCGGTTCCGGCAAATTGACCGTCGAAAATGTAGAGCTTTACAGGGATATTCATTATCTGAGCACAAGATCCGATGCGAAGGATGAGGTGCTGCGGGCAGGTGAAGGAAATCCATTTACACTTGGGGCGAAAGAATACTTCGCTATGGGCGATAACAGCCCTGACAGCGCTGATTCGCGTCTGTGGTCGGTTGAGGGAATCGGAAATAACGGCATCAGTTACAGAATGGGTATTGTGCCGCGAGATTACCTGGTGGGTAAAGCGTTTTTCGTCTATTGGCCGAGCGGATTCAGAGCTGGCAATTCCAGAGTTGCTCTTATTCCAAATGCGGGGAAGCTGAGATTTATTTATGGCGGGAAATAAATATATTCTACTCGCTGACCGAAGAGACAGGAGTCAGATATTTGCTGATTACCTCTACTAAATGACCTCGGTCGATTGGTTTGGCGGTATAATCATCACAGCCGATTTCAAGGCACTTTTCTTCCGCTTCCTCCATAACATCTGCCGTTATGGCAATTATCGGAGTTTTAACTCCCAGATTGCGCAGCCGTTTCGTGGCGTCATAGCCGTTCATATTCGGCATCTGCATATCCATAAAAATCAGGTCAAATACATGTCCATTGACAGCTTCAACGGCATCGAATCCGTCTTTGGCTATCGTGACCACAAAACCAAGTTTTTCAAGCAGAAGTTTTATAAGAGTTTGATTGGTAGAATTATCGTCCACAACAAGCACCCTGCCTGAAAATTGGTTTTCCAATTCCACATTTTCCTGATTGCACTCATTCTTAATCCCTTGCGTATGGGTAAGATTTTGGTCTTGCTGATACCCATTAGTTACACCATTTACAGGTACATTAAACGTAAAGGTTGAGCCTTTGCCTTCCTGGCTTACGAAACTTATATCACCGCCCATCAGTACAACAACCTGTTTAGTTATGGCCAATCCTAATCCTGTTCCGCCGTATTTTCGAGTTGTACTGCCGTCGACCTGCGTAAACGACTGGAAAATTGCATTTTGTCTGTCAGAAGGAATTCCAATGCCTGTATCTACAATCTGAAACTCTATAAATTGTTTCTCTTCTTTCGTTATAAGTCCTACGGCCAGTTTCACATATCCATTTTCGGTGAACTTTATCGCATTACTGATAAGGTTAGTAAGACACTGTCGCAGCCTTATAGGGTCAGTTATTATCGTCTGGGGGATGTCTGACGCACAGGTAACTGTAAAATCGAGATTTTTCTGTTTGGCAGCCGGCCTCATTACTGATTCTACATTTGTAAGCATTTCAGGAACGCTGCATTCGATATTTTCAGTTTTTGTCCGGCCGGATTCAATCTTTGAGAAATCGAGGATGTCATTTACCAAACCAAGCAGATGCCTGCCGCTGTCGAGAATAAGTCTGACATATTCCTTCTGTTCATTTGCCAGCGATTCTTCAAACAAGACTTCGCTAAAACCGATAATGGCATTCATCGGGGTTCTTATTTCGTGACTCATATTCGCCAAAAACTGACTTTTGGCGGTATTTGCCTTATCAGCTTCTTTAGCCATTTTGTTTGCTGTGGCGGTTGCCTTTACCAGTCTTGCGTTTATTTGTTCAAGTTCAAGTTTGGCTTCAAGAAGGCTTGATTCGGTCTTTTTTCTTTCAATGGCGTACCTTATAGTTCTGACAAGCGTATATTCAAGCCCGCTGCCCTTTACAAGATAATCTTCTGCACCGCAGCGTATCGCCTCAAGACCTACTTCTTCGTCATCGAGGCCGGTAAGCACAATAATCGGGACATTCGGCACCAGACCGGATACTTTCTGGACGTTTTCTATTCCTCTGCTGTCAGGCAGATTCAAGTCGAGAAGAACGATGTCGAAACTCGAAGCCTTAAGCTTCTCCATCGCCTCGCTGAGTACAGGCGCAGAATCGATATTGAACCGTATCGTATCTGAAGCCTGGATTAAAACCAGCTTAACCAGTCTGCGATCAAGTTCGTCGTCATCAACTAATAAAACATTTAGTGTGTTGTCTGTTTGGCTCATGAGTTATCCGTTTACATATAGTAAACCAGTAGTCACTTAAAGTCTGCATAACAGCATGAAAATCGGGAAGCGTTACAGGCTTTTTGATATAACCGGCGGCCTGAAGTTTGAAACTTTCAAGTATATCCTTGTCAGAATCACTGGTCGTAAGAATCACGATCGGTATAATCTCAAGGTCAGGGTCCGATTTTATCTGCCTTAGGAACTCTCTGCCGCCCATGCCGGGCATATTCAAGTCAAGCAGAATCAGGTCAGGCATTGCAACTCCTTCGTCCGTTTTACATTTATGCAGATATTCAAAGGCCTCTTCGCCACTGCCTGCAACAACCGGCGCATTTGTTATACGCTGATCTTCAAGCGACATCTTTATAAGTTTCTGATCGCCTGGGTCGTCCTCGACCAACATTATTGTTACCGCTTTATATACTTTCATCTTGAACTCCTGATAATTTTAGCGATAATATTAAAACTTTTAAATTAACTGCTTAGCATAGCTGCGTTTGCAAGCCAGTAACGGGCCAGCTTTTCAAGAATCTCGCTGAACTCCCGCGGAGCAGCAGACTTCTGAACATAACCGGCAGCATGCATCGCATAACATTCTTCTATGTCCACTTCCGAATCGGATGTCGTAACAATGACAACCGGAATTGAACATAAATCATCATCAGCCTTAATTACTTTCAAAAATCCCTTACCGCCTATTCCGGGCATATTCAGATCAAGCAGTATTAAACCCGGTCTTGGATACTGCCACGAATCTTTCATGCCCGACCGCAAATAATCCAGTGCAGCCTCGCCGCTGGAAACAATTTCAATATTAACCCGGGCATTTTGGCTTAAAACAGCCGTTTTAATCAGTTTCTGGTCTCCCGGGTCATTTTCTACCAGAAGAATATTAACTTGTTTTTCCATACTTTCCATGTCGACCCCTTTCTATTCAGCTTATTTATATTAAGCTGTGAATCCAGTCCTCCGTTGCCGGCTCTATTAAACCGGCACCGTAATTATTCGAGATACTTATTTCAAAAAAAATCGACAGGTGTTTTTCATCTATTAGTTATTTCGTAAAAATCTCATTCCTCCTTAACTTTCATTTCGGCAGTTACTGATTTCTCTGCGACCGGTATTGTAAACCAGAACGTTGAACCCTTGTTCTCTTCGGATTCAATTCCTATCTGGCCGCCATGACGTTCAACTATCTTCCTGCAAACTGAAAGGCCAATGCCTGTGCCTTCGTACTCATTATTGCTGTGCAGCCGCCTGAACATCACAAATACCGACTGCTGATACTCAGGCTTAATGCCTATGCCGTTATCCTTTATCTCTATCTTAACCATACCGTCAACGGCAGATTTGCTGGTTATTGTTATGCGTGGAATATTATCCTTCTTCTGATACTTTATTCCGTTGGCGATGAGATTCTGCATAAGCTGACTTATCTGAACAGGGTCAACTTTAACATTAGGCAGAGGTTTCGGGATATCAATAACGACCTTCTTTTCCTGAAGTAATACGGAAAGTTCAATCTGTCGCAGTTGTTGAACAATTTTATTAAGGTCAACGACCTGAGGCGTATGTGTTTTTGTACTTACTCTTGAATAGGCAAGCAGCCCTTCAATCATACTATTCATTCGCTGAGCGCCTTCTATCATAAAATGGAGATTTTCAGCGTTATCAGCGTCAAGTTTCCCTTCGAGAGACTTCTGCAGCATTGAGCCGAAAGAAGAAATTTTCCGTAAAGGCTCCCGCAAATCATGCGATGCTATAAAGACAAAATTCTTCATCTCCTCATTTGTATCTTCAAGATTATCATTGAGTTGTTTCAGTTTCTTTTCGGCTTCTTTGCGCTCCGTAATATCGATAAAGGCTTCAAGCAGAATCTCTTCATCGCCGAGCCTGAGTTGTACAACGTTTTTAATAATTGGAATTACTTTTTTGTCTTTTGTAATCAATTTTCTTTCGGAATGGTCAACTTTCTGATTTTTATCAAGAATAGGACAATTGTTCAGTTCAGCCGGACACAAAGTTTTGTTGCACAACTGTCCCACAAGCTCATTTTCGCTAAAACCTGTAAGCTGTTGAGCAATGGCATTGGCCTGTCTAATTTTCTTGTCTTTCCCAATAACTACGACCCCAAACGGCATCGCATTTATCATATCCTGCAGAACTTTTTTGGACGTTTGGATTTCCTCTTCCGCTTCCTTGCGTTCTGTAATATTTATATCTGAGCCTCTATAGCCAATGAGATTGCCGTTATCATCGAGGATAGGAACTCCGCTGGTCATCAGCCAGATAACTCGGCCGTTCTTGTGTACATTCGCATTAACAAAACCTTTAAAAGGCTGTTTTTGCGCGAAACCTTCAAATGACAACCTTTTTAATTCATCTCTGTCTTTATCCAAAAACAGGTCATAAAAGTGTTTCTTCCCGACCATTTCTTCTGGTTTATATCCGAGCAATTCTTCAACAATCGGACTTGAATAAGTATATAAACCATCCGCATCGACTTCCCATATCCACTCGGTGGCATTGCTGACAATTTGCTGAAACCGTGTTTCGCTGCATCGCAGTTCGTTTTCCACTTTTTTACGCTCGCTGATTTCACGATTAAGACAGTCTATCGAGGTAGTGGTATGCTGCAGGTCGGCGGTCATCATATTAAAAGCATCCGCAATCTGCCCGATTTCATCGTATGTATTAATATTAACTCTTTTTTGAAGGTCCCGTGTTTTAGTGATATCCTTCATAGTATTTAATATGACCGTCAGAGGTCTGGTCAGCATAGTTGTCAAAATAACCAACAGCAATAAAGCACCCAGGATAAAAGTAGAAAATAACACAATATTGCATTTGTTGATTAACTTTAAAATATTGCTATTAATGATGCTGGCCGGCGAAGCTATCACAACAGCGTATTCTGAATGGTCCGGATTATCACCAAAAGGAAGGACGGCAAAATAAATATTCTCACCTTTCTCGGCGATGGAATAAACTTCTGGTTTTCCTGTATGGATGGATGAAATTATTTTCTGATGAAGAAGCTTTTTGCCCTGCTGGGAAGGGTCGCTATGAAAAATTATCGTCCCATCCCTGTCAATTATCATTGCCCGTGTGATATTTTCATTTTTTCTTACAATATCAAGACACTGCTGGTCGAACCCTTCGATATCCCTGGTTGATATCCCCAATGAAGTAATTCGTTTCAATTGTGTCTGAAGATTATCTCCCAGTATCAGTAATTTCGAATGCAGAGCGGCGCTGTAGTCTTTTCTCAGAATTTGACTGATAAAAAACAGATTCAGCGCGCTTGTGATAATCAGCGTAGCTGCAAAAGCCAACAGAATTTTTGTTCTTATACTCAGTTTCATCAATAACTCATTTTAACGTGATATCCTGTATGACTTTAGCGGTCAACAGTATATCGGCACTTGGTTTAATATTCAGTCTTTTGGCGGTTGCCAGATTAATAAGCGGGATTCCCTTTTCCGTAGAAATCATCGGAAATGCGGAAGGACTTTTGCCGTCAACCAGTATACCTCGGGCATATAATCCCGCCTGATATCCCTGCTCATATGCAGATACTGAAACGGTACACAGTGTTCCTTTCGATATCCTGTCTTCCCAAAATGAGAAATCCGGAAGGCTGCTGTTTGCCTGAAGCCATCTAAAAACATCTTCTATCGACACATTCTTTCCGGTTTCATCCTTAAATTCGAAAATACCCAAAAACCCCAAAGCGTCAACCTGATTCTGGTAAGCCAGAACCTTCTGTTTGAATTCAGCAAATGTTGGTATGACATCAAAACTAAGAATCTCTATATCCGAGAACTCGCCCTGCTGCTGTTTCATTTCCGCAATCAGAGCCGGCCACATCGCTCCGGTATCGGTAATCATCACAACTTTTCTGACATTGGGCACCAGTTTTCTGAGCAGACGAAAAGTCGCCGCATAATGCATTTTTTCCAGTACACCGGTTACATTTTCAGAACCGGTAAAACCGTATATTGCCGGATCTGCGTTAACCGCGCTGAAAACAATCGGAATTGAAGAATTAACATAATATTTTGTGACATATAACTGGGCATTATCATCACTGGCAAAAATAAGGTCCGGCTTGGAAGTGTCGATAGCACCGCGTATTTCTTTTGCGATTTCGAGCTTCCAGGCTTCGTCGCTTTTCCGCTTTGTATCCATCTGCATAACGTGGTACTGAACATTCAGCCCCTGCAGAGCATTCTGGAATCCGCCAAGCTGATTATCCGTCCATTCCCATGGCGAATTATAGCTCATAATATGAAGGATTTTATACTGTCTGTCAGGAATTGTTTTTATCACCTGCCGCTGGGGCCACAAATCGTTACTGGTATTATCATATGCCGAGGCTTTGAATGGGTCGAATTTCAAAAACAAAAATGTGCCGACGACAATAACTATTGCTGCTGCGGCAATGACGCCTATTCGCTTCCAGAGCATATTACTTTTGGAATTTAACATAATTGTTCTCCCAAATAGAATTCTGCACTCTTTACATTAATCATCTATGAAACTTTTTCTGCGGCAACTTCTGCTTCAGCAGTTACTGCTGCATCGGTAACAGGTATCGTAAACCAGAATGTTGAACCCTGATCCTCCTGGGATTCAATTCCTATCTGGCCGCCATGACGTTCAACTATCTTCCTGCAAACCGCAAGACCAATCCCAGTGCCTTCATACTCGCTTCTTGTATGCAGGCGCTTGAACATTACAAACATACCGCCCTGATACTCAGGTTTAATACCTATGCCGTTATCAGTTACCTCTACCCTTACCATACCATTGGCGGCAGGTTTACTGGTTATAGTTATGTGAGGAATATTATCTTTCTTCTGATACTTTATTCCATTAGCGATAAGATTCTGCATAAGCTGACGCATCTGTGCAGGGTCAACTTTAACAACAGGCAGCGGCTGTGGTATTTCCAGAGCAACATTCTTTTCCTGCAGCAGCACCGAAAGTTCAACCTGTTGCAGTTGTTTGACTATCTCATTAAGGTCGACAACCTGCGCCACCTGCGATTTCGAGCTTACTCTCGAATAGACAAGAAGTCCTTCAATCATTTTATTCATTCTCTGGGCGCCATCTATCATAAAACGAAGGTTCTCTGCGTCGTCAGTAGCAAGTTTGTCTTTGAGAGATTTGTCGAGCATAGAGCCGAAAGCGGTAATCTTCCTCAAAGGCTCTCTCAGGTCATGCGATGCTATATAGACGAAGTTTTTCATTTCCTGATTGGCTTCTTCGAGCTTATTTACGGCCTCGGCAAGGTCATCGTTTAATTTTCGAAGCTGTTCGTCCGCTTTCTTTCTATCGGTAATGTCCTCATAAGTTCCAATGATTCCGACTACATTACCGTTTTCATCGTGCAGCGGCACTTTATTCGTGTCAAGCCATGCCCGTTTTCCATTAGATTGCTGCTGCTGTTCAGTGATATGATATTGAGACGTATTGGAATCCACAACCCTGCGGTCGCATTCACGGAAGGAGTCTGCTTCTTCCTTTTTCCACCCCAGGTCATAATCCGTTTTCCCTATTATATCTGTAGGTTTATCAAGGCCTGCATCTCTGGCAAAATTGGTGTTACAGCCAAGGTAAACCAAATTTCTATCCTTCCAGAATATGGACTGAGGTATATTGTCCATAACAACCTGCAGCATTTGTTTGGCCTTGCTAAGTTCTGCGGTACGCTCCTGTACGTTTACCTCCAGGCCTTCTTTGGCATCGAGCAATTCCGAGTCTCGTTTTTGGATTTGCTCAAGCATTTCGTTAAACGCGTCAATAAGCAAACCAATTTCATCATTACTCTCTTTTAAGGCACGGCAGGAATAATCCTTCTTCTCTGAAACAGCCTTTGCGAGCTGGGCCAAATTTAAAATCGGTTTGGAAATAACCGCCTGAAGCCGCGTTGACACCAAAAATACCGCGAGTAAAGAAATAAATATTACAATTATGATTATCTGGATGCTGCGTTTCAGCGTCGTATACATAAGCTTTAAATCTGACTGCAGACAAACCGTACCAATTATTGCGTTATCAAGAATAACCGGGCTGGACACTGTCAGAAAGCCGTCACCAAAACTAAACCCTGTTTTCTTAAACTCACGAGGAATTGTCTTAATCTTATTATCAGGGCGATAATATGCCGCAAAAAGTTCGTTCTTGTCGTTATAAACACAAGCAAAGGTAATGGAAGTGTCCACATGAAGAGACTGCAGTGTTTTCTCTGCGTCTTTGTTGTCCTGAAAAGCCAGAGCCGCTTTGCAGTTATCCGCTATCATTTCCGTCCGGGTTGATAAATTTTGCACTATTGTATTGCGAAACATATTTTGCTCCCAGCCTATAAATGCCACTCCGGCCATGACCAATCCTGTGAGACATGCGAGCATGACAATCGCCATAAGCTTGTATTTAATCGTTATGTTTCGCAAAATACAGTTCATTATTGTTTAGCCTTCTTCAAGGACGCTTCACCGATTACATTTTTCGCCAGCCTTAAAAGCTGAGACCTGATTTGAAGTTTGGCTTGCGCAGCGGCCGCAACATTGATTTCAAATCGAATCTTTCCCTCTTCCATTATGAAATTGATAATTCCGCCGCCGGCTTCAAGGAAATCCGACATATCTCCAACCGTCAGGACTCCATAGTCTTTAACCAAATCTGTGATTTCCTTTGCAGCCGCCTTCTCTGAATTGCAGATGAATAATAAATGACATTTTCTGAGAGCCTCTATTGTCTTATCCATCTCGGCCTTATCCGATTTTTTTAGTTCTTCAAGTCCCTTAAATCGTTTTACAATTACTTTTCTATCCTTGGCCTGTTTGTCTTTTATGGGTTCAAAGGCGCCTTCAAACGGGTCTTTGCCAATGATACCTATAACTATGGGCTGATTATTGTCGCCTAGTTTTTCCTCCGGCCAATCCACGAACATAATAAAGTTATACAGGAATGCCGCCTTAACCTGGTATTCACGGCTGGATGCGGATTCGGCGCGGGTTTGCACCCCAAAGAGCAAGACCAAAAACAAAACTGCAAAAATATAAGTTCTAATTTTCATTTTTTGCTAATAGCTTATAATCCTTGCTGTTAAATACTAATCGGCACAAAAAAGGCGGCTATTAACGAAGCATTCGCTGTTTACGCATAAAAATGGGGAAAATCACCTTAATCAAATCATTATAGGTCGTTTTGAAATGACTGGTTTTAAATCTGGACCAGTCGAATATGCCAAAAACTCCGCTGTCCGATAATCATCCATTGCCCTCATATATTTATAGAGGCTGTTCTGTCGCAGTGATACTAAGTTTAGAATGTATATGTTACTGATACGCCAAACGCCGGCGACACTATATTGTACTCTTCGTTACTCCAGCGATCACTGAACGACTTAACTGCGTTGAAATCCTTTTTGAAAAAGCCCAGGATATTATAGGCATCAAATCGTACAAGGAGGTTTTTACTCGCCTTATACTGAGCGCCAAGATTAAGGAACGCACCGCCATTATAAATGTGTTGGTCATTTATCCATCGGGCATAACCAGGATCTCCCGGATTAAGGTAATGTCCTAAGGACCTTCTCCATGCGACAAAATCTTTCTTACCCGGACAACCCCAGTCGACCTGTATTGAGCCATCGACGCTCAAGCGATCGGTAACGTCATACTCCGCACGCAGCTTGGTGCAATGATTGTCAAAGTTAGCAAAGTTCATACCGTAGCCCTGTCCTGCGGCCGTAAGGCCCGTCCATTCAACGTTGCTTGCGGGGCTGTAACTGAGCAGTTTTGTATAGGCATGCGAAAATGTGATGCGCATTCGGTCTGTGCGATAGGTTGCCTCAAGTTCGGCGCCGATGGACCGCATCCTGCCCAGCGGCTTCTGTGAACCATTGCCAATTCCAGTATCTATCTCTTCCTGAGAGCGGCCGCCCCAACCCATAGGTTCCTGGATATTATAGAATACAGAACCGGCCAGCCACAGTTTTTGAGTCTGTTGACGTTCGTAACGCAGTTCGTACGAATCGATAGTCTCGAAATCGGCGAGGTCCGGCTTACCGATAGCCTGATTCGCAAGATAACCCGCACGCAGCGTCTCATCATAGTTGGACCGGCACGACCTGGTGTACATCAGTTTGATGGTATCTTCCTCTGTAGGAGTCCATACCAGGGCCGCACGAGGAGAAGGCATCATATTATGCAGATAATTATTCCAGTCGATGCGTCCGCCCAAAAACATTGTCCATGCTTCAGACATACGCCACTGATACTCACCCATAAAACTTTTCAAATCGGTACAGAAAGGGTCACCACCAAGATTATTATATGTCGAGTGGTCTTTCAGTCTTGCCCAGTCCGGTAACGTATCCCAGCCCCCAGGCAGGTTGTTAACAGCGTGCGACCACTCGCCGCCGACCGTAACTTGATGATTGTCATTTGGTGTCCAGTCTAACATTAATTTAATGTCGAATTCATCACGCCGCCAGCTATACGCATTGGCCATATTATACAAATCATAATCCTCATGGATGTCGAAACTGAAAGATGGGGTTAACGCGAGTGTCGGACCAATTTCGAAGCGATTGCCAATATAGCCGGTAAGCTTTCGATATGCGTCCGCATCAGATAAAAATTCTGCCGGATGATCGGGGTTCGGAACGCCCGGGGTATAACGATAATGACCGCCTTGTGTATACCGTATCCATGTTTCGAGTCCGCCCAAGTTGTACTGGGCATGTACCTTGACCTTCGGCCAATTGTCAGTGGACCGATTTCCAAAGCCGGCACTGCCGTATCGCTTTTCGCTACTCTCCCGAGTATCGCCCTCGTATGTGTACACCCGCTGGGCATCATCCCCGCTGGCGCCGGGGTAATGGCTAAAGCCTCCATACAAGAACACACCCTCGTCGTCGGAGATTCGGTGACCATATTTGAGTTCACTGGAGTAATACTCTTCAATGGAACCTAATCGGGCTGTAGTCTCCAGGCCCTCGAATGTCAGGCCGTTATCTGTAATAATATTTATCACCATAGCGATTGCGCCGGGACCATACAAAGCCGAACCTGGTCCGCGGATGACATCAATGTGGTTAATATCTTTGAGCATGGGCAAGTCTCGCTCGGCCATAGCGCCATAAAAAAATCGTTCATTCATAAGCCTGCCATTAACAAGCAGCAGATATTTATCATCACGGTCACTCATAATGCCCCGGATACCTATATCTTCATATTCATTCCGGTGGAACTGTTTTTGGAGTCCCGGCACTGTAATCAGCAGAAGTTCATCCAGGCTGCGGGCGCCTGTTCGCTGGATGTCATCCCTGGTAATAGTGGTCATAGTTGCAGGGACTTTTCTTCGAGTCGTCTTCGTCAAAGATCCTGAACCGGAGATTTCGGTATTCATTAACTCCTCAAGAGACATCTCAAAATAATTTTCTTTATTGTTCGGGTCCTTCTCTATGGCAGATGCTTTCACACTCAAACCGCAAATCAACCCTGACATCAATAAAAACAGAAACCAGCTTGTTCGCTTTTGTGTGTACACAACCACTTCCTTTCAATTATGTATTACTTTCTCAAGTAACTAAAAAACAAAAGAGCTTGCCTACGCGGTATTCTTTTTTTTACTTAATTTGAGCTTCTAATTATGAAACTATAAACATTGTATTATGTATCGACTTTATTAGTGGTTTTATTTAGGCAATTTTATGAGAACTGCGATAAAAAACCGGTTTTTAACAAACGAACACAAAGCGAGCAAACGATAAAACGACACAAGAATCTCTCTTGATAACTTCCCCCCAAAAAACAACGTTACCAGTACTGAAAACGCTGTTTTCGCGAGATGCGAAATATATGCCATGTTATTTGGCATTTTAACCCGCTATTTTTACATATCTCTATCATCACAAAAAAGCTAAGTCAGTACCAATAATAAGACGATACAGAATATATTCTTATGGAAACCAAACAAAAAAGAGGTGTAAAAAATGAAGGATCAAAACTACAGTTCTAAGTTGTTCTTTTGTGTTGCCATAACTCTACTAACAATTTCAGCCATTTCATTTGATGTTTTTGGCGCCGAAGCATCGGATACAAACAACTTATTTAGTATGTCTCTTGAAGAGTTAATGCAAGTAAAGGTTTCGAGTGCGACGCTGACAGAAACCTCGGCCAGGCTGACTCCGGCCGCTATTACCACCATTACTGCAGAAGATATAAGGTTATCGGGCGCCCGCAGCCTGTTTGAACTGTTGGACATATACGTGCCCAACCTGGTATGGCTGCGAAACCACTTTGAAGGCGACTCTCTTGGTCTGCGTGGGATTATTGGCGACCGAAATGATAAGTTTCTTCTGCTCGTCAATGGACTTGCGATGAACCAGAAAACCCATGCGGGGGCAATGAGCGAACTGGACACGGTGATGCTCGGCGACATTCATCATATTGATGTCGTGCGAGGTCCCGGCTCCGCAATGTATGGTCCCGGCGCCGTATCAATGGTGATTAACATTATTACCTTCAGCTCTGATACATTTCAGGGCACAGAGGTAATAGCCCGCACCGGCGCCATTGAAGAGTTCTACTCAACAGAAGTAAGGCACGGATTTAAATTCAAAGATGGAGACGGCGGTATCTTTCTTTATGCCGGTGTTGCCGATTATATCGGTGCAAGCACATTTGATGCGCCACAGATTTATCCATCTACTTTTTCTACACATTCGGAATTGTTCGACGGCCATAACAATTGGTGGCCACCGGCGTGGGGGCGAAATCCCATAACTGCCCCTGCGGGTGCCCTGCCGGGCGATGGCATCAAGGGTGGTGAACCGGCGACAGGTCCTACAATGAAGCGCGACGAAGCAGCCGCCAGGAGTCTGGCACCCCTAAAGTTGTATACCCAGATGAAGAAAAACAACTGGGATATCTGGGCACGTTACACCCGTGGCGGCAAAGCACGCAACCCATCCATCGAGGATATGGCCCGCGTCCCATGGGGATACAGCGACTGGCATCACTGGAGCTTCGACGACTGGAGCAATTTAATAGGGTCGCCGATATCTATAAATTCCAGCTTCTATAGTTATCAGCAGGCAACCGTTAATGTTGGATATAAACAGGAACTGTCTGAAGCTCTCAGCATCGATTATGCATTCCGATATGGTATGACTGATTTTGTGCGATACATAGATAACTCGACATTTGATGCCTCTCGCGAAGACCAGTATTACGCCAAGACGCTATTGCATTGGCAACCAAACGAAAAGCATAAGTTCGCCTTTGGTTTAGAGTATACGCATATGGAACTTGGCCTGAAACCCATCGACTGGGCTGGTCATGCGGTCTCCTCACAGCAGACTTCAGGAGGTACCGGCGGCTGGAAATCAGGGAATGCTATGCCCCAATGGGGTACCAATATGTATTCCGCGTTATGCGAATGGCAGTGGAATATCAACGATGAATGGACGACATTCGTCGGCGCCCGGGTTGACAAACATACATTTACTGACTATATGTTTTCTCCTCGCACAGCAATAATTTACACGCCCAATAAAAGAGACACGTGGAAGCTTATGTGGTCGCAGTCGGTACGAGCAAACTTTGAGGAGAACATGAAAAAAACGTTCGACACCACCGGCAAACGAAGCAACCCGGAAAAACTTGACAGCATCGAGTTGCGTTACGAAAGGCAGCAAAACAATAATCTCGACTTAGCCGCATCGATATTCGTCCACTATAAACTGGAGGCAATTGCATGGAGCGGAACTCAAAGTGACATCAGCGGCACACAAAGGGAATACGGAGTCGAGCTTGAGGCTGCTTACCATACCGAAAAAACACGTCTGACTATTTCCCATTCATTTACACAACTTTACGGTTACTTCCTGGCGTCTGGCCAAAGCACAGCTATCACCGCCAAGCCATACGGCTACGGCAACGACCTGACCAACTGGCCCAATCACATCACCAAGATAACATTTCAACACAAACTTGATGAGAAGTGGACATTCGACGCATCGTTTCGCGTCTATTGTGGATTCCCAGGTATGAAGGATTATGATAAGTACAATCCCTACGCCACGACGGAAGGTACCTACACTGGTTATTACCGTGATGACCCCAGCTTTGGTGCCTATGGGCCTTTCCCTGTTATCGGAGAAGGGTGGGAGCGTACATATCGCGGCAGCTATTTCCTGAACCTCGGTCTGCAATATAAGCCGAGCAAAAACCTTACCATAGGTGTGAACGGCTACAATCTGCTTGGTATTTTCAACGCGGATTTCAACAAGCGTAACTATGTATCTGTCGGTAATGGCGCCGGTGATTTCCGCAGCGCTGCTACGGCGGTCGCTGTTACGGTAGCCTATACCTTCTAACAGGGTAACCGAAAGATTGATTATTTTTCGTTGCCCAGTTATGACATATTCAGTAAATGCCGAAGGTCTCCCCCTAATTCTGCTATAAGCTACCTGATTGCCTTCTGGCAAGCCCGCTGTTGCTGCGTTATCAGTACTGAAAACGCTGTTTTTGCGAGACACGAAATGTATACCATGTTATTTGGTATTTTAACCTGCAATTTTTACATATCTCTATCATTACAAAAAAGTTAAGTCAGTGCCAATAATAAGACGATACAGGATACAAGCATAATAATGTTTATTATTAAGTTAAAAAAGAGGTGTAAAAAATGAAGGATAAAAACTACAGCTCTAAGTTATTCTGCGTTGTGGCATCTCTGCTGATAATTGCAACTGTTTCGCTTGATGTTTTTGGCGATGAAGCATCGGATACAAAGAACTTATTTAGTATGTCTCTCGAACAATTAATGGATGTTGGTGTATATGCGCCGGGAACTCTCACAGAAAGGAATCGCTTAAAAACCCCTGCTTCTGTAACTGTTATAACCGCAAGGGATATAGCCATAACGCCTGCCCGAAATATATTGGATTTGATGGAAATTTATGTCCCAGGAATGTTGTATATGAATCACAGCGCAGGGCCTGAACCGGGTATTCGCGGAATAATCGCCGACAAACCATACAAATTCCTGGTCAATGTTGACGGCATTAATGTCAATATCAAGTCGACATACGGTGCCCGTCTGGAGTTATTGAATTGGGAACTGAGCGACATTGACCGCATTGAAGTTGTGCGCGGTCCCGGCTCAGTTACTTATGGCCCAGGCGCTATCGGCGGAGTTATAAATATTTTCACCAAAAAAGCCAAACAGGCTCAGGGCTGGGAATTCGGCGGACAGTACCTTAACAAATACGAAAGCGTCGGCAATTATGTCAGCTACGGAAAAGTCAAAGATGACTTCGAACTTTACACCTATTTCAGCGTTACTGACACGGAAGGAACCGGCCCGGACCTTTTCGGCAGCGACAGAGGAACAGTAAACGGGGTAAAAAATACACCGAGAACTGGATATCTCGGCAAAGGCGGAAACTCACCTTACAGCCCCTATCCCCCTTCCACGTATATGGGAGATTTCTTTGAACAGCCCGGAATAAAAGCACATCTAAATATTAAATTCAATGACAACTGGCGGTTCTGGGGGCGTTACGCAAGTGAATCTTCCGGACTAATGCAGTCGTCTGCGAGACAACAGTTAGTCAATGGCCAGAACAGAGACATTTTCCTGTCGCAATTCCGTTATTTTCAACTTGCCCTGGAAAACAAAAGCCCTATCAATAAAGATTGGGAGTTAAAATCTACATTCGGTCTTAGTTCAACAGATATACGCGATATTCAACAAAAGTATGTCCTTACCGGCGACCCGGAAAACAGTCTGCTAAATTACGGCTGGATGTACTCGGAGTGGAAATACTACGCTCAATTCATGTTAAATTATAAGCCGGATGACAGTAGAATTAAGGGAGCATTGGGCTTCGAGTTGAGTTATGATTTAATTCGCCCGTCATGGGGTAAGAATAAGGACAATGGCCTACGGCTTGGAAGTGATTATGGAATCATCAGCGGTCCGTCTTCAGATGCCTTTGGAACAGGAAGCGGACAAATTGATTCGGACAGCGATGACTACTATCCTGTAGGCGCAGGTTTTGAAACCTTGAGCCATGCCATTATCGGTGAATTGAATATAGAATTAACTCCGAAATCATCAGTGATATTATCCGGCCGTTTTGATAAAAACACATATACCGATTATCTGTTCTCGCCGCGGTTTGCCTTTATTCATGAACTTAAGAAGAATGAATATCTGAAGTTCATCGTCCAGAGGTCCGTCAGAATGAATACTCTGGATGAATTATATATAAACAATAAAAATGGCATAACTAACTTCCCTGAAAAGCTGGACATGCTCGAACTTATATGGTCCAAAAAAGTAAACGAAAACTGGTCATTTCAGAATTCCGCATTCTGGAGTAAAAATAAGGCTATTGGATGGGATTCGACTTCCCGAAGCGCTGCTCCTCTTGGAACATTGGAACTTTTCGGAGTAGAAGCTGAAATAAAATACCAGAAAGACAATTTCGAGTTCGGAATAAATCATTCAGTTGTGAAACAACTGTCCTGGAAATTAGCCGAAGGTATTACAACCTCCGGTATCAGCAATTCTGATTACTTCGGTAGTTCTTCAACACTGCCCGGCGGCGTAGGGTCAAAAGGAAATGATTTAAGCAACTGGGCCAACCAGTCGACGAAACTTTATACTAATATAGACCTTCTTGAGAAAAAGATTACCCTTCACGGAGATGCGGTAGCCTTTTGGGGCTTCGAAGGCTACAAGGATGGTTTGGATGCTTTTGAGGAAGCCGGTGGAGATGCCGCCAGTATCCAAACAATTCGAGACCACGATGCCTTTAAGCCCGAGATAAGAGCCAATATTTCATTAACATGGCACATCAATAAATCAGCAGATTTCACTGTGTTTGTTCAAAATATCCCGCTCCTCGGAGATAATAAAAGATACTCATACTCTTCCGGCCAGAAAAACATCTATGCGGACAAAACTGCCTGGGTTGAAGAGCCGCTTGTTGTGGGATTCAAATATAAAATACGGTTCTAATCTCTCTCGTAATCGTATCAATACAACAGCCGATAAGATATGTCGGCTGTTGTATTGCGCTGAAATAAATGATTATAAAATTTTCTGCTCAAGCCTCTTGCTAAATTAAATTCTCCGTCTATATTCAATTTATGCTTGTCGTATCAAAACCAGACACATTCGAAAAACTTCAGCTTCTTAGCCGTGATTCGCAATACGACCTTGCCTGTGCCTGCGGAAGCAATAAATTCGACCGCAGGACCCGCGGCAGCAACGGCAAATGGATATACCCTGTAACGTTGCCCAACGGCGGCAGATCCCTGCTTTTCAAAACGCTTCTCTCGAACGTCTGTTCCAGCGACTGTAAATACTGCCCACTTCATAAAAACGCAGATATTCCGCGTTGTACGCTTAACAGCGACGAGCTTGTTAAGACATTCCTGGATTATTACAATAATGGCGAGGTCTTCGGCCTTTTCCTCTCCAGCGGCATAATAGGCACTGCAGAGGCAACAATGGACAAACTTATTACCTGCGCTGAAATACTTCGCAAAAAACACCAATTTAAAGGCTATATCCACCTGAAAATCCTGCCCGGGGCAAGCCCTGCCGCTATAGAAAAGGCTATCTCCGTTTCAAACGCCGTTTCATTGAATATTGAAACGCCGGGTAAAGAATTTCTCGAAAAACTATCCAGTAAAAAGGATTTTCTGCGGGATATTGTCGAACCGATGAAACTCATAAGCCGACTTACCAGCCAGAGCCGGCGAAGAGTAAAACAAACCACCCAGTTTATCGTTGGTGCCGCCGGCGAAAGCGACCAGCATATTGTAAATTATACGGCAGCTCTGTATGAAAGAATCGGCATTAACCGGGTTTATTTTTCAGCTTACCAGCGAAATAATGCCGAAAACGAAAATAATACTGACCCACAGGAAGGTTTTACACGGGAACATCGTCTTTATCAGGTTGATTTTCTTTTTCGAAAATATGGCTTTACTCAATCTGATATAATATACGACAATTCTGGTCTTTTGTCCGTTGAAACTGACCCTAAAGAAGTCTGGGCAAAAAATCATCCTGAGTTTTTTCCCATAAAGGTAAACACAGCAACACGATACAACCTTTTGCGGGTACCCGGCCTTGGTCCAATGGCCGTTGAGAGGATATTAGAAAGGCGAAAAGTGGCAAAAATCAGCTCGATTGACGATATTGATAATGTAAACAAAAGGCTCTTAAAAGCGGCGAAATACCTCGATTTTGGCGGTGTGTCGCAAAATAAGGCATTTTTGTTTAATTTTTGACTTGAAAAAGGCCTGAAAAGCACTATTATGCTCTTCTTCTGTCGTAAAATAGGTTTGTAATTTTTCTCAAGATAAGGATTCCATTTATATGATTAAGGTTAAATCTCGCCTCGGCGAGTCAGTAGAACAGATGGTTAAACGCTTCAAGAAGATGTGCGAAAAAGAAGGCATCATTCGTGATATTAAGCGGATGAGCTACTATGAAAAACCTTCTGAGAAAAACCGCAGAAGAAGACGCAAAGCAGCAAGGTCGGCGAAATTTTCAAGCAGATACTAATGCTGCGTTATATTTTTTGAGTCAACCAAAACCGGGTGTAATTAAAACATCCGGTTTTTTTATATGCGCTCATTATTTTTATCTTCGAGCCTGTCCTGATTTTTACCGGTAATTGTCATTGCCGCGTCAATCAGAGCCAGATGGCTGTACCCCTGCGGAAAATTCCCCAATAGTCTCTTGCTTTTGAAATCCATATCTTCGCTGAAGAGCCCAAGATGATTGCTCAGGCCCAGGATTCGTTCGAACATTTTTACCGCCAGTTCTTTATCTCCTATTCGATAAAGACTTTTTATCATCCAGAACGTACATACTATAAAACTTGACTTTGGAGTGCCGAAATCGTCCGGACTCTTATACCTGTACATCAGCCCGTCAACACACAACCTTTTATACGTTTGCCGGACGGTATCGATATAAATCTGGTCCTTCGCTCCGAGAAAACCGAAATGCTCCGCCAGCAGATTAGCGGAGTCAAAGTAATGTCCGCCGTAGGTTTGCACCAGAGATTTTAGTTCCGGGTTATATCCTTTTTTAAGGACATCCTTTTTTATTTTGTCGCGAAGCTGTGCATAGCTGACAGCGTCGCCGGGTTTGTTAAACATCTGGGCGATTTTTACGGCCCTATCCATAGCGACCCAGCAGAGAATTTTCGAAAACGTGAAATGTTTCCTTTCAGTTCTGAACTCCCAAATACTCGAATCGAGTTTTTGCCAGTTGTTTCTGACGTGCCTTGTTAATGTTCGTACAACGGTCCAAAGGTCTTCCTGATTGTCAATAGACTGTTTGAAATTACACAGGCCCTGATAGATAACATCCATCATTACGCCATAAATGTCATTCTGCTTCTGCTTAAAGGCTGCATTGCCGATTCTGACGGGTTTAGAGTTTTTATAGCCTGCCAGCCAGGGAATGGTTGATTCAACAACTTTTTTATTTTTTTGAATCGGATACATAATACGGATTTTTTCATCTTTATAAGGCACTATATCGAGCACGAACTGCAGGAACCTTTTTGCGACGTTGAAATGCCCCAATTGGATGAGAGTGCTGATAGTCATTGAGGCGTCTCTTATCCAGCAGTATCTGTAATCCCAGTTTCTGACATCGCCGATTGTCTCCGGCAGAGACGTGGTCGGCGCGGCAATAATCGCTCCTGTTTTCTGATATGCCAGAAGCTTAAGAACCAGAGAACTTCGTTCTATCTGGTCCTGATATTTGGGAAACTGCATATTCTTCGCAATCCAGCCCATCCAGTAAGCCTTGGTTCGTTCCAGCTCCAGTCTGATTTTGTCGATATCCGGCAGGATAATCTTCTGATTGTAGCTAACCACAAGATAATGGTCTTTTTTAATAGTGATAGGCCTTTTCTTTATTATGTCCGCCAGTTTCAGGTCGGAATAAAGATAAATAGATTCGTATTTCCCGCCGTTGGTACAGTATTTTATAAAATCATGCTGAAGGTCGGATTTAGTAGGATATTGCGCAAATCCGGGTCTGGGTTTATAATCAATTGTTACGGTTGGTTTTCCGGAAATCCATCTTATATAACGAATAATATCAGGCGGACAATGATAGTTGCCATTGTCCATTTTATATCTTGGGAAAAAATCTATTACTTCAAAGACATTTTTGCCTTTTGTAAATTTTGTGACAAGGATATTTGTTTTTCTTAAATACTGTTGTGTGATTTTATAATCGCCTTTGGGAACAATAGAGAAATGCCCGCCCTTGTTTTTATCGAGAATGGCGGCAAACATCGAAGTAGAATCAAAAAAAGGCATACAGCACCATTCGATGCAGCCTTTATCGCTGACCAAAGCGGCGGTAGAACAATTTCCAATTATTCCGTAATTCATATTATCGGTATTCTTACCTGGCATTTCGTATCGCTCCAGACAGGATGTTTACAAATTCTTTCGGGTTATCTATACGAAACTCGGCATTACTTTGCCCCTGCCCTATTTTAATTTTGAAAAGTCTTTTGTCTGCCAGCTTAAACATACTTTCATCCGTCTGGTCATCGCCGGCACAAAGCACAAAGTCATATTTAGTCTTTCCGCCGATAAATTTCATTAGTGCAAGTCCCTTGTTGGCCTGCATTGAGCTTACCTCAATAATTTTCTTTCCGTGATGGACTTCAACCGGCAGGTTAGAAAGCATATCCTGCAGCATAGCCATAAGCTGTTGAGCGTTGAGCATTCCGAACTCCGGGTCTGCCATTCTGTAATGCCAGACAACCGATGATACTTTTTCTTCGACAAAGCTGCCCTGTGTAATGCTGACATACTGCTCAAAGATTTTTTTTACCGATTTCTTCCACGAAAGATCCTCATTTCTGCCGGATTTGAGCCACCTTCGGTTTTGCGGTCTGTAATAGCTGAAGCCATGCTCTGCAATCAATGTTATATCGTATTTGCCGAACCACTTTTCAAGTTCAGGCCCTTTCCTGCCGCTGATAAGAAATGTATCAATACTTTTTTTATCGCTCAGAGCATCGAGCAGTTGTTTTACCTGTTCGTCAGGCCCGGCGTTATCAGGGTCATTCTGTAAATCGGAAAGTGTGCCGTCATAATCGATAAAGAACGCCATTTTTTTGGATTTCCTAACGCTCTTTACAAGCTTATTGCGGACGTCGCCTTCTTCCTGAACAGTTACCTGTTCAATTTTGAGTTTATTGAGTTCATTAATAAACGTCTGGGCCCAATATTTAGCGTCGAATTGTGTTACCCTTTCATACATTCCCTTCATCCGCCGTTTAATATCCTCCTTCGGCGAACTGAGAGCCAGCTTAAGATTCTCAGCCACAACATCTATATCATACGGGTTAACGATAAATGCCTGAAACAGCTCATTAGCCGAACCTGTAAATTCGCTTAATATCAGGGCACCCGTGAAATCCGGCCTGCAGGCAACATATTCTTTTGCGACCAGGTTCATACCATCCATCAGCGGCGTAACCATAGCGACATCCGCCAACCGGTAAAGGGCACATAAATCCGTGAAATCGACGGATTTGTAGATAAAATGAATAGGTATATTTTCCACTGTGGCGTGTTTACCGTTCAGCCTGCCGACCATACTCTCAACACTTGCTTTGAGCTGGGCGTATTCAGGCACTTCATCCCTGCTTGGTACACTGATAAATATAAAAACGATATTGTTTTTATCCGGGTATTTGGTCAAAAATCTGTCTATAGCTTCCAATTTCCTTGGGATACCCTTTGAATAATCGAGCCTTTCAACGCTGAGTACGACTTTTTTTCTCCTGTAAATCCTCTTATAATCCGCCAGTTTTTTTCTGAATCTTTCCGTTTTTAATTCCGCCTGAAAAGACTGAATATTCGCCCCAATCGGGAAAACTCCCATATAACAGTTTCTATCGTCGCAGCGGATGACCATGGAATCACATTCTGCACTGAGCAGTCTCATCGCGGAGCTTCTGAAATGGCGCATATATCCGAACGTATGAAAACCAATCAAATCGGCGCCAATCATCCCAGCCAGCAATTCTTTCCGCTGAGGGTGACATCTGAAAACTTCGTATGAAGGAAAAGGTGTATGCAGAAAAAAGCCTATTTTAAGATTTCTTCCGCTTTGTTTCAGCATCTGGGGCACCAGCATAAGCTGATAATCGTGTACCCATATTATATCGCCTTCTTTTGCGATTTTGAGAACAGTATCGGTGAATTTTCGATTAACCTGTTTGTACTGCCGCCACCAGTCCTGCCGATACCTGACATAATGAGAACGATAATGAAGCAGCGGCCAAAGTGTCGAATTGGAAAAACCATGATAATAGCCTGTTATTTCATCCTGGCTGAGAAATACCGGCAGACAGTGATATTCTTTAGCCAAAATTTTTTCGATATTCTGCTGGTCTTTTTTGTCTGCTACGGTTTTTCCGGGCCAACCCACCCATATCATATCATAATTGCGTCTAACCCCTTCAAGTGCAGATACAACTCCCCCGCCGGACTCGACGATTTCCTCGCCAATCGTCAAAGGCAACCTGTTTGTTATGTTGATTATTCTCGTCATTTTCCACCAATTCCCCTATTACCCTGTACCGCACAGCTAAAGGATAAGGCAAATTACTCAGAACATCAAATGTTTTTTTATGCACATCTGAAGGGTTTAACCTTATTTAAAACAGAATTTTAATCTAAAAATTTTAACACGCTGTTGACAAATCCATGTTCATTGAATAATATAATCCGGCAGTGGTTTTTCGGATAACTGCCAAATATTCAGGAATCGCTGCCGGAGAAATGTGAAGATTATAGCTGTTATACCCGCTCGTTACGAGTCAACAAGATTTCCAGGGAAGGTTCTCGCTAAAGAAACCGGCAAATTTCTTATCCAGCATACATGGGAACAAGTCCGTAAAGTAAAGCTTATCCAGCAGATTATCATCGCAACAGACAGCGAAAAAGTCCTTTCCGCCTGCAAATCATTCGGCGCCGATTGTGTTATGACATCAGCCAATCATCAGAGCGGCACAGACAGAATTGCTGAAGCTGTCGCAAAAATCGACACTGACGTTGTGATAAACGTTCAGGCGGACGAGCCTGAAATAGAGCCCGCAAGTATCGAACTTCTGGCTCAATTGATGATTGATAATCCGCAGGCTAAAATGGCGACACTAATATCGGGGTTTGAAAGTAAAGAGCAGATTGCAAACCCGAATATTGTAAAGGTCATTATCGGCAAAGACAGATTCGCAAGATATTTTTCACGGTCTGTAATCCCCTGCTGCAGAGACAACGGTCCTGTCGGGGACATAAACGATTATTACAGACATTTAGGCATTTATGCCTATACAAAAGACTTTCTTTTGCATATAACAAAACTTCCGGCCGGAAAACTGGAAAAAATCGAACAGCTGGAACAGCTTCGCGTCCTTGAGTACGGCTTCGAGATACTAACAGGTTTTGTAAAACATATTGCACCGGGCATCGATACGCCGGAGCAATACCTTGAATTTATAAAAAGGATAAAAAAATAAAAGGCATAATATGGTTGATAAAAATGAACTGCTCGCAAGCGTAAGTGACTCATCGGCTGAAAGTGAATATTTTTCGCCGATACCAAAGGGTTACGAAAAAGGCAAAACCAAATATGTTGTCGTTATGGGCACGGTAATGAGCGGCCTTGGAAAGGGAATATTCTCATCCTGTCTTGCGAAACTGATGCAGGATAAGGGCGTTAAAGTGGCCCCTATTAAGCTTGAAGGCTATCTGAACATCGACTCGGGCACATTGAATCCGTTCCGGCACGGCGAGGTTTTCGTACTCGATGACGGTATGGAATGCGATATGGACCTGGGAACTTACGAGAGAATGCTCGAAAAGAACTTAAGCCAGGCCAATTTCTGCACAAGCGGCCAGATTTACCGGGAGGTGCTGGATAAGGAACGGCACGGCGATTATCTCGGAAGAGATGTCCAGATGATTCCGCACGTTACAGGAGAGGTAAAACTAAGACTGCGAACTCTGGCGCAAAAAACAGGGGCGGATATTATCTTTGTCGAGATTGGCGGCACAGTGGGCGACCTCGAAAACGCATTTTACATTGAGGCAATGCGCGAGCTTGCTTATGAAGAAGGCCCGCACAGCTGCTGCTTCGTAGCGCTGACATATATACTTGAGCCGAAGATTCTGGGCGAACAGAAGTCCAAGGCGGCCCAGCTCGGCATAAAACAGCTTATGCAAAGCGGTATTCAGCCGGATATTATCGCCTGCCGAGCGGGAAATGTGGTCAATGAAAAAGCCCGTCAGAAAATCAGCGTTTACAGTAACGTTCCTATCGGCAGAGTCGTAAGCCTGGCTGATTCCACAAGTATATATCATATACCGGCGATGCTGCGGGAATGCGGAATGGATTTTGAAGTTTTAAGACTCCTGCATATAGAAGACAGAATCGACCTGCGAAAAGAACGCCATGAATGGGCGAAATGGTGCGACTTCACTGATAAAATAGGTAAGGAAAAACACGAAGTCACCATTGGTATCACCGGTAAATATACTTCTGTCAGAGACAGTTACGCATCGATTATAAACGCGCTGGAACATTCGGGAATAGCTCTCGGCTGCAAGGTTAAAATCAAATGGATTGATACCAGTGCCATAAACGACAAAAACGCAGCCGAACATCTAAAAGGTGTTGACGGCATAATCGTCCCCGGCGGATTCGGCGTACGCGGCACGGAAGGTAAAATCTCCTGCATCAAATACGTCCGGCTGAACAATATTCCGTTTCTCGGTATATGCCTTGGTTTCCAGATGGCGGTAATAGAATTCGCAAGAAATGTCTGTGGTATGAAAAAAGCCAACAGTACTGAAATTGAGCCGAATTGCAGTGAGCCGGTAATCGATATTCTGCCGGAGCAGAAGAAAATCGAAGGCCTCGGAGGCAATATGAGACTCGGCGGACAGGATATAAAACTCAAAACTGATACAATAGCCTTTAAGCTTTTTGGGAACAACCCGGCCATACGAATGAGATTCAGGCACCGTTATGAGGTTGACCCCCGTTATATCGAAACACTCGAAAAGGCTGGTATGATATTTTCAGGCAATTCGCCGAATTATCCGATTATGCAGATACTTGAACTTGCCGAGCATCCGTATTTTATAGCGACTCAGGCCCACCCCTGTCTTACTTCAAGACCCCTGCATTCCCAACCGATGTTTACAGGTCTGGTCGCCGCGGCAATGTCAGCTCGTTACTCCGACGAGAAAACTCCCAAATTTCTGCAGGCAGTAGAAAAAATCTGCAATTAATATTTGCTTTACTATCTACTGCTTTTCCGGTTCGTTGGCGTCTTTTGAAGCTTTTTTAAGTTCCTCTATTTCCTTCGCAAGAATTGCATTTGCATTCGTGAGTGTTTCAACTTCCTTGAGCAAATCCTTAGGCAGTTCATCCATAAACCACTTGGCGGTATCGCCTGCCTGCTGAGTTATCTTTTCCTTTTCCTGCTGACATTCTTCGAACAATTTTCGCTGCTTTTCCACTTTGTCCTGACACAACGCAGGAACATCTTTCAAGTCAAGCATCTGCTGACATTGCTCAAGTGATGCTTTTTGTTTTTCTATTTCACTGCGGCATTGTTCAATCTCATTTTTCAAAATCAGATTTTGACTATTTATGCCGTTGGCTTCCTGAAATGCCTTCTCCTTTTCCTGACGGCATTGCTCGAGCAATTTCTTCTGTTTTTCTATCTCGCTCCGGCATTGCGCAATTTCTTTTGTTAAATCCATATTCTCACTGGCTATGAGCCTGTCTTTTCTGCTGATGCCGGCAGTTTTCTTTTGCTGAGCCTGCTCACAGCCAAGGAAAACGACTAATGAGAAAATGATCGGTAAACTGTAAAATCTTTTCATAACCTGCCCTTTAATAAGAACTTCTAAGTTGTTTAGATTATAACAGGAATCCTGCCGAGGTCAACACTGTGTACGGGGCTATAAACCCCAAAAAAAACGGAAGATTCTGCCGTGGCGTCAGAATCTTCCGTTGCCTTGTGAGCTGAAATCAAAATTTTGAGTTACGGCCCACGGTTCTGAAAGCCGTCGATTAACCTTGCTGTCACGCAACGAATCTCCGACGACTAAACATCAGAACTATTTCTTTTTCTTTTTTGCTACTTTCTTCTTTGCAACTTTCTTTTTTGCTGCTTTTTTCTTTGCCATTCTTGCTCACCTCCTTTCGGTAGAAAAAGGTTTGAATGACAATACTTTTTACATCATCAGACGTAACTGTCAATCTCTTTTTGTCATAAGTACGTCTATTTAACAAGTTTATCGTCAAATAACTGTAAAATTCTTCACAATTTTTTGATATTCAAACACTCCGATAGTCTCTGTGACAATTTTAATCTTAAAAAACATCAAAACAAAAAAACATTCTTCACACAAATCTTATAGTGTGATAAACTTATCTGAAGACAAAAAAACATTGATACTGCGCAAAAATTAAGGTTTTTGCATGCTGAACATAGATTTGAAAGAACTATTATCCAACAACATGATTATCATAAGACGGCGATACATTGCAGGCGAAAGTAAATACAAGTTTTTTTTCTAAATTTTTTGTAAAAAATCGTGTAAAATCATCCTAATGTATTTTTTTTTAGTTGGAATCGATATTTTTTTGTAGAATTAGCAACAGTTTGTTTGTTAGATTTTCCTGAAATAACGGATTTGTAATCTTTATGGCAGAAAAAATTATACTATTCGGCGGCACATTCGACCCTGTGCATACAGGTCATATCGAAGTTGCGCAGGCGGCAGCAGAAAAAATCGGCGCGAAAAAAGTTATTCTTATTCCCGCAAGACGTTCGCCGCACAAAAATCAAAAACCTCTGGCAGAAGACATTGACCGAGTGTCGATGCTTAAACTTGCCATCGCCGGTAAAAACATCTTCCAGATAAGCCCTATCGAACTTAACAGGGCCGAGCCAAGCTACACTATTGACACAATTCATCAGGTACAACAAAGTTTCGGCAGTAATTACGAACTTTACTGGCTAATCGGCGCCGATATGCTCAGTTCCCTGTCTAAATGGTATAAAATCGATGAATTGCTGAACGAATGCAATATATGTGTAATGAACCGCGGAGGCTTCGATAAGCCTGATTTCGACAGTCTGGCCGATAAATTCAGCAAAGACAATATCGAAAAGCTACGGGAAAATTCGATTGAGACGCCCGCGATAGAGATAAGCAGCACAGAAATACGTCAGAAATTATTCAACGATGAAGATGTCAGTCAATATCTCCATCCTAAAGTATTAAATTATATCAGAAGCCGCAGACTCTACACACTTACCGATTAGCCCGGGAAAATCATAGCATTGGCGAATTCATTCTGGAAGTCGCTGTCAACAGATAATTCTATATGACCGGACTGCCTGGCAAGGTTTTCAGCCTTTTGTCTTGCATCAATTGACAGCAGTGCAAACTTTGCCCCCGCAAGTGAAGAGTTACCTATAAAAGATATTTTCTCGTGTTCGATACCGGCCGGCAAAAGACCTATTCTTTGTGCGTGATTTCTGCGTATGAAACTGCCGAACCCTCCCGCGATGAGTACACGTTTTAAATCCTGTGCCGTAATGCCCGCTTTTTTGAGCATTATATTTATTCCCGCCCGAATTGCTCCAACGGCAAGCTGAATCTGTCGAATGTCTCTCTGTGTGATTTTAATTTTCTTTTCAATCACAAACGCAGGCTGCTCATTCGTATCTATGACAATTCTTTGGGCGATTTTAGGCGGAAGCGTCTCCGGCCTGACAATTCTGCCGGTTATGTCAACGATACCGGCACTGAGAAGTTCGGCGGTAATATCGATAAGCCCGCTGCCGCAGATACCTGCAGGCGGCACATTGCCTATAACACCAAAAACGCAATCGTTGTCGAATGTTACTTTTTCGATGGCCCCTGCCGCTGCCCGCATTCCGCAGGATATCCCTGCCCCTTCGAATGCAGGGCCTGCCGCTGTCGAAGCCGCTATAATTTTATTATCTTTAACCAGTATGATTTCACCGTTGGTACCAATATCAATCAGCAATATGGGCTGGGGCTGATTCAATATATCCGCCGCCAGCATATCCGCTGATATATCGCCGCCGACAAACCCGCCGATAACGGGGAATATATAAACAATGCCTTTATGATTTATTTCAAGTTTTAGTTCCGATGCGTTTACTACATTCGCTCCCCGATAAACAGGCTCGAAAGGCAACTGACCCAGCGGCGACGGGTCTATGCCGCAGACAAGATGCTCCATAGCTGTATTGCCGGCGATAGTAATTTCATAAACATCTTCCCGCTTTATCCGACCCTGTCTGCAGAGAGTACCTATCATTTCATTTATTTGCCGAACGACTAAACGCTGAAGCTCCTTAAGGCCGGTTTGACTGGCGGCGTAATTAATCCTGCTGATAATATCATCTCCGCAGGAAATTTGCGGATTATGAGCACCTGTAACGGCGATTTCAGTACCGTCCCGAAGATTCAATAGCGAAGTGGCCAAGGTCGTAGTGCCAAGGTCAACAGCGACGCCAAAACACGTATGACAATTAGCATAATTTCCATTAGGAATAATGGTTTGAAGAATAATATTGGAATCAACAACAACTTTATTCAGCCCCGAAAGCAGTGAACTTTGCGGCACTTCGATAACCGTATCTTCAAAGACGGCATTTTGACAGGCCAGCCGATAGTTTTCATTCAGTTCTTCAGCCGTGAATATCTTTTTATCGGCTTCGACCGGCGTGCTTTGGGGCGATACTATTTTTACCCTGCATTTACCGCAGGTGCCCGCCCCGCCGCAGGGTGTATCTAAAATTATTCCCGCTACGGCGGCTGCTTCAATTATCTTTGTACCCTTGAGAACATAAACCGTTCTACCCTGCGGTTGGAAGGTAACTTTAATCTGTTGCTGGTTCATAGTTTCTAAACAACCTTATAGTAAATTATGTCATTTTGCCTGACAGTTTCGATTCTGCCTGAATTAATCAAGTTTTCAGTATGCTTTAAAAGTTCTATTTTCGATATTTTCAGGCCTGCCGCTATGTCGTCGGACGAGCAAGGCCTTCGTTTCAGCATTTCAACAATATCATCTTCTTTTACCTTAAAATCACCGGCCTTATCATCACTTTTGAAATCCGCTATCACTTCGGCATTTTTGCAAATCCTTTTCGCAATCTGCGCAAGTCTCTGATGACTGATTGCATTTACATTCTCGGCAGGCGGCCGGGTAACCGTGTTAAGCTGAACCTTGTCAGGTCTTATTTTCTCGATACATTGCGCAATTTTGTCAACCTGTTCATCGCTGTCATTAATACCGGCAATTAAGAAAACTTCCAGCCAGTATTTACCTTTGAATTCTTTTCGGAAGTCAATCAGCCCCTGCAGCATTTTATCGAATACAATCTCCGGACATGGACGATTTATTTTTCTAAATGTTTCTTCATCGCCGGCATCAAGCGAAGGTATAACAACATCGGCATTTTTAATGTCTTCTCTGACCTGAGGCATAAACAGAAGCGAACCGTTGGTTATCACCGCTACCGGAATATCGGTAATCTGTTTAATTTTTTCTATAAGCAGACCACAATCGCTATACAGGGTCGGCTCACCCGAACCGGAAAGGGTAATATAGTCCGGCTTTGTTATTAATTTGCCTTTGAGTTCGGCGATAATTTCATCTGTCGATATCCAGATTTTTCTTTCTATTGTTTTTTCTGTCGTGCGTCCTACCTGGCAATAAATACAATCATAAGTACAGGTTTTAGAGGGTATAAGGTCAATGCCAAGCGAGCGGCCAAGTCGTCTTGAGGGCACGGGGCCGAAAATATGTTCTGTTTTCATATCTGTTTTTCTTTCATATTGTCTGAAATTCGCAATTTGTGCCCACCGAGCACATAAAACATCGTTTGGGATATTGTTTTTCGAGTTCAAGAACCGCTTCTGTCCCGGTGCAGTGGCCGGGGCCTATTCGCTGAATTCCGAACCGTTCGAGACTATCTATGACTTTTGAAATTTTCGATTTTCCACTGCCGACAAGATGGAAACCGCCCATAATCGTATGTACATTTTTAATGCCGCTGATTTTCGTGATATAATCGAGCGTATTGATAACTCCGGCATGGGCACAGCCGAAAATAACAACCAATCCGTCTTTAGTATTAAAGAATACTGACTGGTCGTCAGGAAGACTATCCGGCTGTTTGGCGTTCTCGTCAAGAAAGAAATTTTGTCCCTCAACTTCAAAGTTATTGATTCTTGGGATTTGTCCGGTAACAAACAGGCCTGGGAAAATTTCCGTCGGTTCTTTTGTCCAGACAACGCCATCTGTATTATTATGCGATTCAATAACTTTTTTGGAACCATCTGGTATTCCGACAAATTTGCCTGAGCCGCTTCGAAAGCTGTACTTTTTGTCAATTGCGTTGGGGTGAATGTAAACTTTGGCCTTTTTGGCAATATTGCCAACCGCGTTCAGGCCGCCGGTATGGTCGTAATGGCCGTGGCTTATTACAATCGCATCGGTATCGGCTATGTTTATCCCGAGAATCTCGGCGTTTCGTATAACAATGCCGGTCTGACCGGTATCGAACATAAGTTTCTGGTCTCCGTATTCAATCCAGAAACTGATGCCGTGCTCCGACAGCAACCCGTCGCCTTGGGCTGTATTTTCCACAAGTGTAGTTATCTTTACTCTTTTAGACACAATAAAACCTTTTATATACAAGATATACTTTAATATCAAGAAGTTATAACATTACCACCCAAAAAAGCAGGCAAAATGCCTGTAAAATAGTCCCGTTGCCCTCATCGTGAAAACCGCAAGAATCTGTATAGCCAATACCGCCAGCAGACACAACAGAATTGTCAAACCCGACTTATCTGCGACATCTTCATAGTTCGGACTGGCATACTGCAGTTGCCAGGCAAGGATAAAAAGCCCGGCAAGGAACAGGTAATGCCAAAAGGCCTTTCTTATCGGCGCAAAGAAATAATCAGGTCTGAAAAGCATTAAAAGGTCCCTGCTGATACTTACCGTTAATATCGCCATGGGGAACAAAAACATTCCCAGTATAACAAACGGCATAATGACCCAATTAGTGCTTACGCCGAACAGGTTAAAAATTATCTTCGCGATAATGGCCGGCAGAAGTGACATTAAAAGCGCAATAAAGACCGCATAGAAAGAACGCACAACCTTAAACATATAACCAAATCCACCACCAAATTCTATCTGCGGCAATATCTCAACATCGAAAGCGGTGGAATAAATTATTTCCGCATAATACCAAAAAATTCCTCCCCAGACAAAAGCTGTGATTATAAAACCTACCGGCAGCAAAACCGTGAATCCCATTGCCGGTCCGACTATTCGGAAAGAATAATCGAGATGGATTGTAAAAAATTTTAACGATACTGCTGTAAATATAAAAACAAGAGCAGTAAGACTTTGCTTATCGAAGATAGCCCGCCATGAATTTTTGAAGACCGCCTCGTAAAAACCCGGCAGTGGGTCATCGAAATCTTTAGACGGTTCGACTTTCTGTACTTTTACATTTTCAGCAGTTGGAATTATAAAGACCTGGTCGCACCGCAGACATTTTGCCCGTCTGCCGGCATAAATGTCCTTAAACGCACATAAATCCTTGCATTTCGGACAGTGGAACGTAATAGTAGCCATCGATATTTACACCGTAACCGTATTCATCGCATCGATAAAGCACTGATAATCATTGACCCACTTTTTGGCTTCGAGCAGGTCCAGTTTGCCGGTCTTTACAAGCCTGGCAAGATGCGTCTCAAAGGTTATCATTCTTTCATCAGGCTTGTCTTTTGTCTTTGTCTGGAGCTGCGAATAAAGCTGCTCAATCTTGCCGTTTCTAATCAAATTCGCACAGGCGTAATTATTGTTCATTATCTCCATACAGATAAGTCTTCCTGTGCCGTCTTTTTTGGGGATAAGCTTTTGACAGATTACATAAGCCAGGCCAAGCGAAAGCTGGTTGCTGACCTCATCCTGCCTCGTAGATGGGAAATAATCCAGAATTCTTGTGATAGTTCCCGTAACATCGCGTGTATGCAGCGTTGAAAAAACCAGATGCCCCGTCTCAGCGGCCATCAGCGTCATCGCAATCGTTTCGGCGTCTCTCATCTCACCGACAAAAATCACATCCGGGTCCTCACGAAGCATAGCCTTTAAACCTGCCGAAAATGACGGCACATCCCTGCCTACCTCACGCTGCGAAACAACGGCGCCTTTCTGCTTAAGAAGATACTCAATCGGCTCTTCAACGGAAATTATCCGGCAGGCTTTTGTTTCGCTTATCCTGTCGAGAAACGAGGCTATAGTGGTCGATTTGCCGGCGCCTGTAATGCCCGTAAGAAGGACAAGGCCGTTCTGGAGATGGACAATATCTTTGTAAACTTCGTTCGGAAATCCGACATCCTCAAGTTTTGGCACATCGCTTCCCAGCGCCCTGATAGCGGCGGCAGGCCCGTCGTTGTCCATAAAGACATTGATTCTGAACTGCAAATCAGAATAATGGTAAGAACAGTCAACGTTGTTATGGGCCTTAAATTCAGCGATTTTCTTTTCGCCGAGCAATGGGAAAATAAGGGCTTCGGCGATTTGTTTGGTTACAATTTCGCCGCGGAGTTTCATAAGATTACCGTCAAATCGAAATGCAGGCTGAACCCCTACTTTTATGTGCAGGTCGGAAACTCTCATCACGCCGTGCCTTTTAAAATAGGCAAGCATATCCTCCATGCTCCAACTGCCGAATTCAGCGTTTTTGTAAACTTTCGCACTTACGGAATAGTTTTCAGCCATAACTGACCCTTTCAAGGCAGGATATGTCAATTTTAAGCTTTCAGGCGGTTAAAATCAAATACAAAGACTCACCCCCGCATCTGTAAACCTTTGCAATATGAATAGAGTATTGTTATGATGTTTTCGTTACAAAAAAAGGCAAAAATGACAGAAAAAATAGAACAAAAATTTACTGAAATGTCTCTTGGCGATCACCTCGAAGAGCTTCGGGCAAGGGTGATACTGGCCCTGCTCGGAATCGCTGCCGCCCTGGCAATATGTATGTTTTTCGCACGGTTTTTTCTTTCGTTAATGGCAAAGCCATATATTCACGCACTTCAGCAAGTCGATATGGAGCCGATGCTTCAGGCGATTTCCTTATCTGAAAAATTTATGGTTTATATGAAAACGGGTCTCCTGTTCGGCATAGTTTTTTCATCGCCTTGGGTAATTTATCAATTGTGGCAGTTTATTTCCGCCGGTCTATATCCGAAAGAGCGCAAACTTGTTTATTTTATCGCGCCTGTCTGTACCGTTTTATTTATCACCGGCGCTGCGTTTTACCTGTTTTTAATCGCACCGATAGTGATAAAGTTTTTCGTCAGTTTCGATACCGGTATAAAGTTTGTTCAGACACAGGTAACGCTGGACAGTTATATCAACTTTATGATTTCTATGACGTTTGTTTTCGCGATAACTTTCCAGATGCCCGTCGCGATTGTCGCGGCAAACTGGATAGGGATTGTTTCTCTTGAAAACCTTAAAAAAGTACGCAAATATGTTTTGCTGGCAATTTTTATTATCGCCGCAATTGTAACCCCTCCGGATGTAATAAGCCAAATCGCCCTGGCCGTTCCTTTGTATATATTATATGAACTGGCGATAGTTTTTTGTATTCTGACTCGCAAAAAAATTCAATAAACCAAAAATCAGCGGGCCTTATTGTTTTTTCTCGTCGTCATCAGGATTAGTCTTTTTTTCAATCTCGTCCTTAGTTTCGTTCAGTCCTTTTTTGAACTCCGTCAGACTCTTTCCCAGTGAACGGGCGATTTCCGGCAGGCGTCTGCCGAAAATCAGCAGCGCGATAATCAAGACTATGACCATTTCTCCCCATCCGGGTGTCCATGCCAGAACATACTTGGTTGTTTCCAACATATTTATACTCCCATTTAATACCATGAATTATCTGCTATAAAAATCGATACAAGTTGACGCTCAAGCTTTATAACAGTATAATCACAACCAATTAAGGTTGCAAGCATCTAAAATTTTATAAAGGCTGATGTTATGCCCGAAGCAATCAACAAAAATCGAACTCACACAATCATAAGCTATATCATATTATTTGTGCTTATTATTATCTTTATCGGCATAATTACAAAGCAGAAACATTATTACGTTCCAGCCGCCCCAACCACGGCGAATACCGCTTCTGAAAACAAATCCGTAACGCCTAAAACACAGGACTGGCTGAACCAGCAGCTTTTCGGAGCGGATTTCAAGCCTGCAAACGAAGTGGAAAGCTACAATGCCGACAACCTCTACGAAAAAATTGACGGCAAAGCTGACCTGTACCTGCAAAACGAGTTTGTCTCGCTGCAATGCAGACGATACAGCAGTAAGCAATCGGATCAGGAATGGGCGGAAGTCTATGTTTACGATATGGCCAAGGGCAAAAACGCATTCGCCGTTTACAGCGGCCAGAAAAGAAGAAAAAGTCAGCCTCTCGGCTGGGCGCAATTCGGATATAAGACAAAAGATGCTGTTTATTCAGCATCAGGAAATTTTTATTTTGAAATAATATTATCATCCGACGCGAATCAGCTTTTGGACTCAGCCGAATCCGCCGCAAAGCAGCTTACAGGTTTTGCCTTGAAAGAACCTTCCGAACCATTCGCAATAAACTTTTTCCCGAAAGATAATTTCGTTTTTGATTCACTCAAACTCATTAAAGAGGATGCTTTCGGCTGTGCAGAGATGAAAAACATCTTTACTGCCGCATATAGCATTTCCGGAAACGATATGACCGTTTTTATCGCTGATATGCCGGACAGCAGTTCGGCACAGGTTCTTTTCGATAAATATTATAACTTTTTAATAGAAAACGGCGGAACAGAACCGGCAAATAATATCGATATCCCCGGCTCGAAAGCCGTTGAACTATTCGGCACAACCGATATAATTTTCCGATATGAAAACTATTTTGCGGGCGTTCGCGGTTCAGGACCGATTGGCAATTTGACCAATCTGGCGGTATTGTTTAAAAATAGCCTTGCCGGTACAAAAAATGGCACAAAATAAGTTATCAAGAAGAGATTTCATTCTTCGCTGCACAAAGGCGGGCATCTCCGCAGCGGCAGCGGCGGTTCTGGCGGGCTTGCTTTACGAAGCCGACCCTGCAAAAATCTCTCCGCAGTCCGGCAATATTGTCGAAGCTATGAACTATTCTGTACCACCGATTGCCGACAAAACAATGAGCATCGTAACCGGCTCCAACCGCCCTGCAACAGTTACAAAGGCCATAGAACTGCTTGGCGGTATGGAAAGGTTTATCAAGCCGGGCGAAAATGTTCTGTTGAAACCTAATGCAGGATTTGCTATGCCGCCGCGAATATGCGCCACTACGCATCCCGAACTGATTACGCAGGTAATAAAACTATGCTATCAGGCCGGAGCAAAAAAAGTCTTTATTGCCGATAATCCCATCAATGACCCGAAAAGCTGCTTCGAACTTAGCCAAATCGCTTCTGCCGCTCAGAAAAATGGTGCTGAAATACTTCTGCCCCGGCCGGACTACTTTAAACCAATAACGCTTAAAGGAGCCGAACTTATTCATAACTGGCCTATGCTTTATAAGCCGCTCAAAAAAGTTGATAAAGTTATAGGCATTGCTATCGTAAAAGACCATAGAAGAAGTATCGCGTCAATGTCTATGAAAAACTGGTACGGCCTGCTCGGCGGCAATCGAAGTATTTTCCATCAGGATATCAATAAAATTATTGTTGAACTTGCTATGCTGATAAGACCGACACTTGTTATACTTGACGGCACAGAGACAATGGTATCAAACGGTCCGACGGGCGGTTCGGAATCAGACCTTAAACAGACCAATACTATGATTGCAAGCTGCGACCAGGTTGCTGCCGACAGTTTCGGTGCATCGCTGCTCGGCCTCAAGCCTGAAGAACTACCATATCTTGTCAAAGCGGAAAAACTCGGACTTGGCACGACTGATTATCAGTCGCTTAAACCTTTATATACACAACCAAAGGCGTAAAATGAAAATCACAACAACAAGAAGAATAAGTCAGATTTTCTTTTTTACTCTGTTTATCTGGCTCTGTGTTGTAACGACCATCGGCCAAAAACTCTGGCAGCATCGCGGCTGGCCTGTGAATTTTTTCCTGAATCTTGACCCGCTCGGCGTGATAGGAACAGTACTTTCAACGCACAAACTCTACGCCTCGCTGCTTTGGTCTCTTATAACGATTATTCTTACGATTCTATTCGGCAGGTTCTTCTGCGGTCTGGTTTGTCCGTTCGGTACATTACATCAGTTTGTTTCTCATCTTGCGCACGGCAAAAAAACCTCGAAACTGATTTCGCTTCACAAATACCACAAAGCGCAGAGAATAAAATATTATATTCTTATCGTTTTTCTGATAATGGCCGCTTTCGGCGGGTCTTCGAGCCTTTTAAGCGGTTTGCTCGACCCTATACCGCTTTTTACTCGTTCGATAAATCTCCTGATTCTGCCGATAATCGGCAGTTCCGCGAAAATCGTGGCGACCAACAGATTTTACCAGTCGTCACTGCTTACACTCGCAGTTTTCCTGATATTCGTACTTTTGAATTTCTACAAGCCGCGATTTTTCTGTATCTACATCTGTCCATTGGGCGCTTTATTCGGCCTCATCAACAGGTTCGCGATTCTGCGAATTAACCGCAATCTTTCCAAATGCACTGATTGTAAATTATGCGACAGCCATTGTCAGGGTTCATGCGAACCTGCCGAAACGGTAAAATTAAGCGAATGCCTGTTGTGTTTTAATTGCATCGACGATTGCAAATTTAACGCCGTCGATTTCAGTACGGCTGAATCTGAAACTATCCAGATGTCACCTGACCTGTCACGGCGAGGCTTGGTAGCGGCAGCGTTTACAGGACTGCTTACCCTGCCCGCATTAAGACTTTTCGGCGCCTCATATAAGGACAGCAATTTAATCCGGCCGCCCGGAGCGATACCTGAAAAGGATTTTCTAAAACGCTGCCTCAAATGCGGCCAGTGTATGCGGCTATGTCCGAGTAATGTAATTCAGCCGGCAGGTTTGGAAGCCGGTCTTGAAAATCTCTGGACGCCTGTAATGAACAATCGTATCGGCACAAGCGGCTGTCAGCTCAACTGCGTAGCGTGCGGCTATATCTGCCCTACAGCGGCGATTAAACCGCTTACGCTGGCCGAAAAACTCGGCAAAGGCGATTTCAGCGATAAAGGCCCCGTTAAAATCGGTACGGCATTCGTAGACAGGTCGAAATGTCTGCCCTGGGCGTACGGCATACCCTGTCTCGTTTGTCAGGAAAACTGTCCGGTCAGTCCCAAAGCTATTTATACACAGCCGGGCGATGATAAACAAAATGAGACAGCGATTTTGCGGCCTTATGTAGACCCGCAGCGATGCATCGGCTGCGGAATTTGTCAGCATGAGTGTCCCGTCGGCTCAAAAGGTGCTATAATAGTAACCCCTGACGGACAAAGCAGGGAAAATAAGTTCTTTTTGTAAAAAACTGAATTTGTAATTATAAATTTTCGGAGAAAAAACTTATGAAGAACGAAAAAATAGATAGAAGAACATTTTTCAAATCCGCCGCCGGCGCCGGTATTGCCGCAGCTTTTGCGTCCGGAAGTGTTTTATCCGCCGCGGTCGATGCCAACAAACCCGCCGAACCAAACAAGCCTGCAAAACAAACCTATCCACAGGTTCCAAGAAGGAAATTTGGAAGAACAGATATCACAATCCCTGCTTTATCGCTTGGCGCAATGTTTGACACTGTTGACAACCAGATAATCCTGTATAAAAGTCTGCAATGGGGCGTCAATTACTGGGATACCGCTAACGGTTACGCCGGCGGCAAAAGCGAAGAAGGTATAGGAATGTTCTTTGCTAAAAATCCTGATAAGCGAAAAGATGTATTCATAGTTTCCAAGGCCTCTGGTGCAAATGACTCTGCTTCACGCACCGAACGACTCCAGACTTCCTTCCAAAGAATGAATACGAAATATGTCGATTTGTATTATGGCGTACACGGGATGGATAAGCCCTCGGATTTGAACGACAATCTAAAGCAATGGGCCGCCGACGCAAAGGCCAAAGGTCTCATCAGGTATTTCGGCTTCAGTACGCATAGAAATATGACAGAGTGTCTATTGGCGGCCTCGAAGGTGGACTGGATTGACGCGATTATGACCAGTTATAATTTCCGACTAATGCAGGACCCGCAGTTTATAGCTGCCGTTGACGCCTGCAAAGCGGCCGGCATCGCCCTGATTGCGATGAAAACTCAGGGAGGACGCTCGGACGTTGAAGACGAAAAACCGCTCGACAAGCACTTTCTCGAAAAAGGTTTCACAGAAGGCCAGGCCAAGATTAAAACTATTCTTCAGGACGACCGGATTTGTTCCGCCTGTGTAGGTATGAGAAGCGTGGCACATCTGACCTCAAACGTTGCCGCAGTTCTGGACAAGACAGAAATAAGCAAAAGCGATTTGGATTTTATGGGCAGCTACGCCAAACAGACATGCAGCGGATATTGCAATGCCTGTACTGCCTGCGCGACAGCAGTTCCTCAAATGCCTTATGTAAGCGATGTGATGCGTTCGCTGATGTATCATCGTAAATACGGCGATGTGAAACTCGCTAAAGAGCTTTTCGCTCAGACCTGCTCGAAGGTAAACTGCAAAATCAGTTCGGTCGATTTCAGTGCCGCTGAAAATATTTGCCCCAATGGCAATAAAATCGGCAAATTGATGCTCGAAGCGGAAAAACTGTTGGCATAGAACCTATTGTCCGAAAGTTACTTCGATTATTTCATCGAAATTCGGTGCGTAGCCCTGCCACGCCTTTAACGGCAGTCCGTCTCGCAGAATAACCACAACCGGCGTTTCCACGAGCCATTTTTTTGCATCGCTCAGCCTGCCGCGATTTACGTGACTATCCGGCGGAACCAATTGCAGGTCTCCCTCTTCGTAAGGCGGCATTTCAATAAACGCCATATCGACATTATTGCCTTTAAGGTCCTTATACATCTTCTCGTATCCAGGCATCGCCTCCCGGCAGGTAGGACAGTCGTTATGGTACATAAGCACAACCCACTCGCCGCTTTGCAGCCGGTCTGAAATATCTACATATTTAAGCAGCGGCCAAACTTCCTGATTTGTCCACTGTTTGACTTCAAGCACTTCATATTTCTCGCTAACCATCGGCGGCTTGTTTGTGATAAGCACATATTCAATTACAGGCAGCAAAATAAAAGTCGGTATCGCAACAGCGAAAAAATGAACGGCCCTGGGCCACGGCGGAGGGAATAACTTTAAATCTTTTGGCCTGAAAAATGCAAGCAGTATGAATATTGGGACATCCATTGCAAAAAATGTAATCCATGGATTTACTTTAACCATACCAAAACAGCCGCAGGATTCGGCCCCAATTAATCCCTTATATAATGTAACGACAATAAACCCGGCAAAAGAAATTAAGGCAAGCAGCCAGCCCGCCTTCCTGAACAAACCGCATACAAGCCAGATGCCAAGACCAAGTTCAAGCGGTATCTGAATAAGGAAAAACTCCCACGACTCCCAGAACCCTTTGCTGATTATCGGCTCGGTGAGCAACTGTTGAATCTTCATCGCTGCTGCGAACAGCAAAATCACCCCTGCTATCCACATTACTATGATATTCGCTTTTTTCATATATTCCTTATTACGGCTAAATCGGATTATTTATTTAATTTATTACTATTTACCAAAGAAAGGCACAAAAACTATGCAAACAAACGCGATAATAAGAGTAACTAAAGTAACGATTGTTCCAATTTTCAGCCATTCAACAAAGTTCAGCTTGATTTTCCGCTGTTTTTCAAGCATACCTATTGCAATAATATTTGCGGTAGAGCCTATCGCGGTCAAATTGCCGCCAAGACAGGCGCCAAACAGCAGACACCACCACAAAGGCCTCAGAGTCATATGCGTCATCTGTAAATTTTTTACCACCGGTACAAACGAAGCTACCACAACCGTATTATCCAGAACCCCTGACAGAATGCCGCTGGAGAAAATTGTGACCCCGCACAATAATCGGTCATCTCCGCCGGTACTGTGCATAAGCCGTTCGGCAAAAAATTGTGCAACGCCGGAGGATTGCATCACGCCGGCTTGTACAAAAAGGAACATAAAAAACAACAAAGAGCCCCATTCGACTCCATTTTCGATATAATTTATGGCTCTTGCGCGATGCAGAAATATGACAAATCCGGCGAAAACTATCGGGGTGATTATAAGAAGAGTGTTGTTCTCAAGACCTAATAAAATTTCCAGTCTTTTATGCAAGGCTATAATTAAAAGCATTACAGTGAAAATAATAAGGCTTGTCTGTTTTTCGGCATCAAAACGCATCGAATGTCTCGCCAGTATCTCTGTGCGTTTGGCTTTAAGTTTGGAAGAAAGCTCTTTTATGTAATTTCGATACCACAGACCAAGAACGAAAACGGAAATCACAAGAAGGAAAACTGAAATAGGCAATGCGTGAGTCAGAAAATCTTCAAAACTAAGTTTTCCTCTTAAAGCTATGATAATACCTATAGGATTGCCGAATAACGTCGCGGCTGAGCCGATATTGGTCGCAAGAACGGAGGAAATAATTAATGGAACAGGATTGATTTCAAGTAAATCGCAAAGCTCAAGGATGATAGCCATTATAACCACGATGGAAGCGGCCTCTCCCGTAAAACCGGAAAAAACGGCTGACAGCACCATTATCATTATAAACATTCTCATCCCGCCGAGATTTCTGGTTTTCAATATGGCACTTACCAGCCACTCAAACAACCCGGAATCTTTCATAGAGGCAACGACAATCATCATACCCACAAGGAAAAAAATCACATCCAGCGAGGCATACTGAATGAATTGTTCCATATCTATGCTGTGAATCAGGAAAAGCACGCCGCTGCCGACAAATAAAAAGCCCAATCTTAAATCCCAGAAAAGCAGTGTGCCGAGAATAGAGACTGAAAAAACGCCGACGATTGCTGCCTGCTGATTGGTTAATCCTGCAAAGTGACCCAGAAAAGCAAAGAGTAAAGGCAGCAAAATCAGAAGTAAAAGTTTTTTCAACATATAATTTTACGCCCGCATATATAAACCGCCGTTGACAGCGATATATTCGCCGGTGATAAAAGATGCCGCATCGCTTGAAAGAAACAGAATTGCCTTCGCCACATCTTCCGCTTTGCCGTTTCGACCCAGCGGAGTTTGCTGAGCGACCTGTGCCCGCCTTTCGGGCGTACTGAACTGCTCGTGGAATCTCGTCTCAATCAGCCCGGGCAAAACAGAATTAACTCTTATGCCGAAAGGAGCAAACTCCTTTGCCATTGCTATCGTCATTGTTGCGACCGCCGCTTTTGCAGAGGCATAAATCCCTCCGCCGCCTGCCCCGCCATTATGCCCTGCGATTGAACCGATATTAATTATACAGCCCTTCGACTTCTTTAATCCTTCCAGCCCCGCCTGCGTTGCGAGCAGGACGCTTTTAACGTTTGTGTCAAAGGCATCATCCAAATATTCCTCCGTCGCATCGGCAAAAAACTGCCGGGCTATAAGAGAACCTGCGTTATTGACAAGAATGTCGATTCCGCCGGTTTGGCTTATAAAATCCTGTATTAGCGTTGTTACCTGTTTTTTATCCCGCATATCCGCCTTGAGCAGACAGCCGCTCGAATACTCCTTAACTTCGGCCAGTGTTTTTTCGCCGCCCTGCGGTGTTCTGAAATAATGTACGCCGACAAAACACCCCTGCTGAGCGAACATCTTTGCCGTTGCGGCACCTATCCCGCTGCTCGAACCGGTAACTAAAACCTTTTTACCTTTTAAATCTTCGTAAATCATCATTATTCCTTTTTATATTTAGCCCCCAGTTCCACTGGGGGTTTCTTTTACCATTTCACGGCGGGTTTAAACCCCCGGTAAAACCGGGGGCTAATTATTTTCAAGAAATCTTCATAAACTATTGAAATATTTCTATTTTTTTGCGACATCATTATATAGCAGATAAATCTTCTCATCCAACATCTTTTTCATGCATTCTCTCAATACATACTCAAGCTCATACAATGTTGGCAATTGGCCTTTAACCTCATCGCTTATTATAACCCTGCCATGTACCATTTTAGAACGAAGATCATATAATTTTTCTATATCCTTATATTCACATCGAGTCTTACACTCTAAAAATTTAGAGACCCTTGTACATATTGTTCTTGTGGCCCCTCCCATAGTCTCGTTTGAAAAAAGAGACTCAATAGCAGCCATCAAAAAGATAAAAGTATCTATCATTTTTCCCGAGAGAAATCCTCTGAACATGAAATATATGGCATTATGAGTTCTGTTTGAGATAGTACTCATCTCCTTCAGATTGGAGAATCGACTATTTATAACCCTTAAATCCTCAAAAGTGTATAGCTCAACTTCTGGTGAAATATAATGCGTAGTTTCATTAAGTAGTCTACAAAGAGTAGCATCTTCTTTACACAAACGATATTTTATAAAAAGACGAGAAAGTTTACAAATTTTGAATGAGAGTATTAAAATGTTTATTTCTTCTTTATACTTGGTCAAGTCCGGATTTTCAGCGACCAAAGCCCAAGGCTGAAATTCCATAACATGAATGTCCCGCTTTGAAAAAAGATCTACTTTCGGTAATTCATTATGAGCATCAAAACAACGTAATGCATATCTCCCCCCTTCAAAAACAAATTCTCGCAAATCTTGATAATTAAAATCAAAAAGTGGCATTACTATTCGCATTTTAGAATTCCAAACCCGCCGTTAAACGGCGGGCTAAATATATTATTTATTGTGATTTTGCACATACCTTATTCTTCGTTCCAATGTTTCCTTGTCAAAACAAAATCTTTTATCATATCCTGCTGTCCAGACTTTACCATCACAACCAACCGTTTTCAAGGCAAGACGTGCAGCACTTTTATAATACGCCACGATTTTAGCAATTGGCTGGGGAATATATTCAGCAACGATATGAATATGATTGGATTTTACCGCCAAGGCATATATTTGCTGTTTAAGCAATTCCGCTTGTCTCGTTATGGCATCCCTCGCAATTTCCTGTTGAGGTTTCGATAGTTTGACAGTGTCTTGTACCTGTAATTTTTGGTTGGCCTGTAATAGTGCTTCATTTGCAGGGAGAATTTTCCCGTCTTTTACATAACGCCGATTATCTCCCTGCAGCCACGTGCCATAAGTTGTCCACGTTATGTGATAACCTAAGGTTTTCGCCATAATATTTAGCCCCCAGTTTTACTGGGGGTTTTCCTTATCCTGTATTTGTTCTAACTGCATTACTAACTTATCTAATTTTTTCTGACCTTCATCGTGTTTGCCGTTTGCGTTTCGCAGATGTGTGCCGAGAGTGTCCCAGGTTGCAATAAAATCTCCGAACGAGGAATTGAGGGTCTTGAGATTTTTGCGAATCTCGGCGGCCTGTTTTTCAATCTGCATACCGTGAAGGCCCATTACTATCGTCATAAGATAAACATAAAGCAGGTTCGGCGAAACTGGAAAGACCTTTCTTTCCATCGCATAATCCTGAATACTTATCGTATCATCAGAGGTTTTTACCATTGCCTCGTAATAAACATTTTCAGCGGGTATAAACATCATCGCAAAATCCAGTGTCCCTTCATCGGGCCTGATATAGTTTTGCGCAATCTTGTCGATATGTTTCTGAACATCCTTTAAAAATTCTCTGTGGACTTTCTTTGCGTCAGCTTCATTTTGTGCCAGTTGGAGCTTCTTGAAATTTTCCAGCGGGAATTTCGCATCGATTGGAACTGAATATTGTGGCATCTTTACCAGTGCATCGACAATTTTGCCGTCGCGAAAACTATATTGAAGAGCGAAACTATCCACGGGCAGAAGTGCAGAAAGTATATTTTCCAAAGACCATTCGCCTAAGCCGCCGCGGAGCTTGGGACTGGCAAGTATCTGCTGAAGATTTTTTAAATCCGACCCCAGCTCAATTATCCTCTGACTTGAACCCTGAAGCTGGCCGAGCTGATTATTTACCTTTTCAAGGGTCTGGGCGTTGAACTGGAGATTTTTATTTACCGTGTCCTGACCTGAAATAAGAGATTTCTGGAGATTCTGCGACAGATTATCCTGAGCCGTCCTCAATGCTTCGAGCTGCTGACCAAGCGAGCGGATACCGCCGAAAGCGTGAGCCAGCCATAATAAGACCGCTATAATTGCTAAAACAGCTATGATAAGGATAATAATAAAAGTTTCAGTCATAATGATTACCTGCCTCGAAAAATTATAGCCTCAATGTCGGATTTGTCAAAAGCTATACAAAAGAATCAATACGGCGTAAACAGCGATTGCAAATAATGATATACTGCTTTTGAAAAAACACTTTTTTTATCTATCTTTACATGTTATAATTCTCGCTTCAAAAAAATATATTATCTGTTGGTTGATAATCAGGGATGGAAGAAAAACCGACATAACGGTTACCGGTGAATTTAAGAATCTCCATATAACTCCTTAGATGAGGCATAGTTATGAACAACAAAACACTGCTGATGTTATTATCTGTATGTTTCGTACTTGTTTCGGGTTGTGATAATTCCAATACCGGCATGAATATTCAGGAACAAAAAGCATTGCCGGCTCCGACGCCCCTGCCGCAAATTACTCCGAATATCGCCGCAAGGCTTTATCCCTGCCAGGGCTGCTCTGTAGTTCGGCTTGACAAGATTATGCCCGCCCAGGTGCAGGCAGGCGCAGAATTCGAGTATAAAATCAGGGTTACAAATCTCAGCGATGACATACTGTCCGACGTTGTCGTGACAGATACGCTTATCAGAAATTTCAAACACAAATCGTCAAATCCCCCGGCCAATATCGATGGGGATAAACTTATATGGACACTTCCGGAGTTTGCCCCAAGAGAAACAAAGGAAATCAAAGGCGTTGCCATAGCTTCTACCGGCGGCATCGTTCAAACGTATTCAGATGTTGCATATAGAATGCCTATTCGCACTCAGACGATAAGTCTTCAGCCTAAAATCGCACTTAGCATGAGCGCTCCCGCTGAAATGCCGGTCTGCAAACCGATTATATACATATTCAAGGTTGCAAATACAGGTACCGGCACTGCAAACAATTTAAGAATTGTTGATAATCTCCCTGAAGGCCTCGTAACCGCTCAGGGCAAAACTAATATCGATATCCCAATCGGCGTATTGCCTGCCAGAACATCGAAATCAATATCCGTTATGGTAAATGCTCTGAAAAGCGGCATTTACACCAATACTGCCGTCGCTATCGCCGACAACGATGTAACAGTAGAATCACCGACTATTACAACTACAGTAACAACACCTATGCTTGCGATTACAAACACAGGCCCCGAAACGCACTCCATCAATAAAGAAATTACTTATGAAATTTCCGTAACCAATACCGGCGACGGCACTGCTGCTGATATTATCATAGAGAACCCGATACCTGCCGGCCTGAATTTTATAAGGGCAAGCCGGGGCGGCATGTTATCCGGCAATAAGGTTATGTGGAGAGTTGCAAGACTCAATCAGGGCGATACCGTAAAAACTTTCGTAACATATATGACAAACAGTACAGGCACCTTTGTGAATACTGCCAGCGCCTCGGCTGTTTGTGCTGACGCCGTTATAGCTACAACTCAGACATTTGTAAAAGGTGAGGCTGGAATTCTGCTCGAAGTCGGCGACCTTACCGACCCGATAAAAATCGGCAATACGGTAACCTACAGAATCGTCGCAACCAATCAGGGCGCCGTTCCTTTAACGAATATTTCAATAAAGGCAATGCTTGAACCGCAGATGGGATATGTCGGCAGTGTTGGCGTTACGCAGGGACAGTTCTCGGATAATGGCACAATCACATTTGAAACTCTGGCCGGACTGGCTCCAGGAACCCAGGCTATCTGGGAAGTTACTGTCAGGGCGACAGCCGCCGGCGATATACGCTTTAAAGCTGAGATGGCCGCAGACCAACTCGATAGAGTTGTTTCGGAAACAGAATCAACGCACTTCTATGAATAGATTGCTAATGCTATAAAATAAAAAAGCCCCGGTTTTAAAACCGGGGCTTTTTTTATGCCTTATCGAGACATTTCTTAAGCGTTTTACACACCAGTACCGCTTTATCTTTAGTCAGATTATTATAAAACGGAAGCGCTATTGTGCTTTTGCATACCTTATCGGTGATTGGAAAATCGCCGTCTTTATAACGGAATTTTTCGACCATAAAAGGCTGAAGCGTTACGGGCGGGAAATAATTACTTACCTGGATTCCTTCTGCGAGCATAGCATTTAAAATGGCATTCCGTTTTGACGATTCTTTCAATCTAACGACAAATACAAACCAGCTCATCCTGCTGCCGGCCGGTTCCTTTGGCACAATGATTCTATCCTCATCAGCCAAAAGCTCCTGATATAAAGCCGCGACTTTTCGGCGTTTTTGGACAAATTGTTCGATTCTTTTAAGCTGGCTGATTCCAAGAGCCGCATTAATATCACTCATTCTGAAATTATAGCCGACTCTGTCGTGAGCAAGCCATCCGCCGCTTTTGCCGCGACCCTGATTACGGAGTGATTTGCAAATATCGGCAAGTTTTTCATAATCCGTAAGAATCATTCCGCCTTCGCCCGTTGTCATCTGCTTATTCGGATAAAATGCAAAATTGCTCATCGTCCCGAAGTTGCCGATTTTCTGCCCATTAATTTCGGAGCCAAGCCCTTCGCAGCTATCCTCTATTACAGGCAGTTTATGCTTTTTCGCAATTTTCCAGACTTTATCGAGTCCTACCGGATTACCGAAAACTACAACCGGCATAATCGCCTTGGTTTTGGAAGTGATTTTTGCCTCGATTTTTTTCGGGTCGATATTCAGGCTTACAGGGTCGATATCTACAAATACCGGCTTTGCCCCGACCATCAGAATACTGTTTGTCGTAGCGATAAACGTAAAAGGCGTGGTTATCACCTCATCGCCTTTGCCTATCCCAAGGGTCTGAAGACACAGGAAAAGCCCGCTTGTGCCGGAATTGACCGCAACGGCGTATTTTCTGCCGATGTATTTAGCCAGTTTTTCCTCAAATTCGGGTATTTTCGGTCCGAGCGAAAGGTTTGGCGTTTTAAGAACTTCAACTACCGCCTTAATATCATCTCCGTTTACATCCGGCCGGGAAAGATGAACCTTTATATTCATATAAACTCCTGAATCTGTAGTTATAAAAGAGACATTATACTATTAGTTTCTGCTTTGAAAAAGCAAAATTTAATGCACGGCATCTTCAACTTCGTCTTCGGATTTCAGCGGAATCGACATATTCCAGGTGGATTTTTCGCTATTAATTTTTTCGCCTGTCGCGAAAAAGACATAAATCGCTTTTCCGTTTTCCACTAAAATCTGCGGCCGTTCCGTACTGCTCATTTTTCTGTATTGGCTGTCCTGCCAAAGAATATTTTTGGTAATTGCTGTCGGGTCAGTTTCCGCATCCCAATGTAAAAGGTCGTCGGACGTAATATAAAATATTTCTTTATTGGAATATTTCCGCCCGCAATCGAGCAGCAGCATATGATACCTGCCGTTCTCGAACCAGACGGTCGGGTCTTCTGCATCCATACCCAGTTCAAAAGGCTTATCGGAAACACGGACATAAGGGCCTTTATAATTTTTCGCGACAGCCAGTCCGATAGCGTGCGTTCTGAGTTTCTGCACGCCCTTGTAAAACAAATAAATCCTTCCGTCAGGCATAACAAAAGGAGCGGCATTGCTTACCAGATATTGCTCCCAACTGTTAGGCCGGACATCTAAAATCGGCTTGTTTCTTCTTTTCCAGGGGCCATAAACAGATTTTGAAGTGGCCAGTCCGATTCTTTCGTGCCGATGAGCTTCCAGTTTCAGCGGAGAATCTTCCGTAGTCGGATTTGCCGGCGTCGGCATATCGCCGTGATAAGTCGTTCCGGTATAATACAATAAATAGGTATCGCCGGATTTGCAGATAACCGGATTATGGGTCATTTTCCCGTCCCAGTATTTTTCACCTCGCGGCGGTAAAACCACTTCCGCAAATTTGTAAGGCCCGCCGGGTGTATCGGAAACAGCCCTGACAACTTCGGAATTTGTCAGCCAGTGAGGACTGAAACTCAATCCTTTCGGCCAGCGTGATGCGAACATATGATATTTCCCGTCTTCTCCTTTTATAACCGAGCCGCACCATACCCAGTAGCCGTCCATTTTGAATCCGCCGTCCAGCGGCGCAGGCAATAATCTATCTTTAAAATTGACGTCATTTTCTGGACTTGATTGGGCCGGGAGCATTGAGGGAAAGATTGCCGCAGCAGCTATTAATAATAGACAGGTAAATTTTATGTCTTTTGCCATTTAACAAACCTGCAATCCATATTAAATACCCCCTCGAACGTTAAATTCCCCTCTGATGGTAACAATTTCAGCCCGACGGGTAATTGGTGTCGGCGGGCTAAAATCGGGGAGACAAGATTTGAACTTGCGACCTCTGCGTCCCGAACGCAGCGCTCTAGCCAAGCTGAGCTACTCCCCGCCGAAAAAACCAGGGATTAAGTATATCATAATAATAATTAAATTACAACCGCCTTTTATCTCTGCAAATTTACTTGTTTAACAGAGAAAATTCCAGCCAATTATAATAAATTAACCGGGTCGACATCGACCTGCACCCCGACGGCTGAATTCGGGGACTTCAGACGACGGAATCGGCTCAGAAGTTCTCCGAGCTGCGCAGGTTTTGGGGTCTGCAGGACAATCTGCATCCTGTAAAATCTTTGGATTCTGGCGATTACCGCGGGGATCGGACCTGTAAGCTTTATATCAAATTTACAGGCGGAAATAATGTTTCCAATCTGCTCGGCAATGACCTTCGATGGGCCGAAAAGTCAGTCGAATTTTATATCTCGCAGGCGGACAAGAGCAATCCTGCCGAACGGCGGCAGCAGGCAGGCGTGCCTGTGCTTGAGTTCCTCTTTTACAAATCCTTCAAAATCGTCATTGACCGCGAATTTAATGGCCGGCTGGTTCGGCAAAAATGTCTGGATAAATACCGCCCCGCCTTTGCTGCTTCTGCCTGCCCTGCCGGCTACCTGGCAGATGAGCTGGTATGTGCGTTCGTTCGCCCGAAAATCCGGCAATTGCAGCGAAGTGTCTGCGCTGATTATTCCGACAAGGGTAACATTGGGAAAGTGCAGACCTTTGGCGAGAATTTGCGTACCGGCAAGTATATCGATTTTGCCCGTGTCGAAGTCGCCGAGCAGGCGGTAATAGTCGTGCTTCTGCATCGAATCGCTGTCAACTCTTGCGATGTGTGCGGACGGGATTTTCTGCATAAGTTCATCTTCCAGCCGTTGAGTGCCAAGCCCTATCATTGCGACATTTTTGCCGCACAAAGGACATTTTTTAGGGACAAGCGTCTGCGAAAGACAATAATGACAGACCGCAAAGCCGCCTTCGATTCGGCTTTTCAAATGCGGCTGTGCCTGATGTTTTTCGGATTTATGGAACGTCAGCGTTACATCGCAGTTGCGGCATTTGAAGGTATAACGGCAGCTCGGACAGAAAATAAAATTGCTGTAGCCTCGCCGATTCAGCATAAGGATTACCTGTTCCTTTTTCTGCAGCGTTTGCTTAATGGCCTCTTCAAGTTCGGGGCTTATCAGATTTACTCCGTGATTTTCGAATTTGCACTGCGTCATATCGATGATTTTCATCTTCGGTTTGGGCAGGTCCATCACGCGTTTCGGCAGAGAAAGCCTTGTGAAATGGCTTTTTGTCCTGCAGTTGCCCAGCGTCTCGAGCGACGGCGTTGCGCTGCCTAAAATACAAACGGCATCGGTTAATTGCGCAAGTTTTACCGCGACATCACGGCCGTTATATCTCGGCACCGTATCCTGTTTATAGCTCGGCTCGTGTTCCTCATCGACAGCAATGATGCCGACATTTGCAACAGGAGCGAAAACGGCGCTTCTCGCTCCGATGACGACTATCGGCGAAGTGTTTTTTATTTTCTGCCACTGGGCGTTTCTCTGCGATGCGGTAAGCTGTGAATGCATAACGGCTAAATTGGCGAATCTGCTGCTGAACCGCTGAATTGTCTGGGCCGTAAGTGCGATTTCCGGAAGCAGGACTATGGCGTTTTTGCCTTTAGCGATTGTTTTTTCTATCGCCCTGATATAAACTTCAGTTTTGCCGCTGTCGGTAATGCCGTGCAGGAGTACAACAGAAAATTTATGAGAATCTATCCGCTTTTCGATTTCGGCAAGAGCCTTATTCTGATCATCATTTAATACAATGGTGCCGGTTTTTAAAGCCAGTCCCTGCGGTATAACAGGCAGTCCTGAATAAACGGTTCGGCCGGCAAGTTTTACTATGCCCGATTCGAGAAGTTTTTTTAACGGCGCCGTACCTGTATTTAGCTGCTCAAGAAAATTTTTAACATCGACAGCCGAGGCCGAGTCGTGAGCGTTTAACTGATTTAACATCTGGACTATCTGTTTCTGTTTCTTGCCGCGTATTCCGGCCAAAAGCTGTTCAAAATCCGTTTCGCCGGGGGTGAGAAAAACGTGTTTGATATTTTTTGTTCCAGTACCCTTTTTAACCGCGGCTGGAAGCATCGCGTTTAAAACCGTCCCCAATGGGCAGATATAATAGTCGCTTATCCACTTTCCCAGTTTTAAAAGTCTTTCGTCGAGCAGGGGTAAATTATCGACGACTTTTTTTACAAGCTTTAATTTCCGCAAAGGTATAATAGAGGATTTGGCGTCTTTAATCTCGACGCAAAAAGCATTCAGTAGTTTGTTTGCCCTGCCGAACGGAACTTCGACTCTTTGGCCCGGTTGAACCGGCAGAAGTTTATCCGGCAGAAGATAATCGAATACATCGTCGACTCCCGTATCGACAGCAACAGTTACGACATTGGTGCATGGGATTTTTTTGTCGTCTGAAGTGTCAAACAGGCTATTTGTTGAGGATTGTCTCATTGGGCTTTAATCATTTATCTTCATCGGCCCTGACAATCGGCAAATCGAGCCAGAAGGTAGCGCCCTGACCCGCTGTGCTTTCAAGACCGATTTTGCCGGACATCAGTTTCGCAAGTTCTGTACTTATGGCCAGGCCCAGACCTGTGCCAGGCTGCGTTCTCGTAAGCGAACCGTCGGCCTGACGGAACTTTTCAAAGATTTTTTCCTTATCGGCTTCAGCGATTCCCGGCCCTGTATCGCTTACCGCCACTCTTACCGTCTGGCTGTCGGGCATAAAAGCCTTTATTTCAATTTTACCGTTCTCAGGCGTAAATTTTACCGCGTTGCTCAGAAGATTATATAATATCTGCTGTACCTTGCCCGCGTCGGTTTTTATCAGTGGGATATTTTCATCGACTATCAGGCGAACTTTGAGTTTTTGTTTTTCCGTAAGCGGAGAAAAGAACGCCGCAAGCCCGTTGCACAGTTCGGGAATGCTGGTCTTTTCGATATGCAGTTCGATTTTCCCGGCTTCCATTTTTGCCATTTCGAGCAGGTCGTTAATCATATTAAGAAGATTTTTACCGCTGCTTACTATGTTCTCTGCGTAGCGTTTGCTCTTTGCGGCGTCTTCGGCGGGTTTTTCACGCAGGATCTCCGCAAAACCCAGTATGGCATTTAACGGTGTGCGGAACTCGTGAGACATATTGGCAAGAAACTCACCTTTAATTTTATTGGCCTTGAAAAGCTCGATGTTTCGCTCGGAAAGTTCCGTAATTTTCTCATCAAGCTGCTTATTGGCCTGGCGAAGCTTTTCCTGACCCTGGGTAAGACTGTCGAGCATGGCGTTAAGGGCATCGCCGAGCCTTTCGAACTCGTCGTTGGTTTTAATCCCGCAGCGGACATCGAGATTTCCCTGTGAAACGTTATTAACCATTGCCCGAAGCTGCCGTATAGGACTTAAAATAACTCGCTGGGCAATAATATAAAATGCGACAATGGCGCCCGTACCGGCAAGCAGACCGGCGGCGATTATACAAATCCAGTTCATAAGAACTGTCCTGCTTATTTCCCTGCCCGGCATCTGTACTATCACGGCACCGACAGGTTCTGAAAGGCTGAAAGTATGGGCCGAACCTTCGGCACTGTGGCAGGCCAGACATCGTTTGTTGGCACGGACAATATTTATATAAGTAGTTTCGACATTGCCGTTGACTTTGTCTATCCATGTATATTCATCCGGCCCCTGATGCTGCTTCAGCAATTCTTCGATTCTTTGAGTCTGCTTTCCCTCAAGCTGCTCTTTCCAGTTCTCCCCGGTGACGTTGAATCTTAGCCAGTTTATCCTGCTTGACTGGGCCTGTTTTGTAGCGCCGCTTTCGTCGAGCATTACAGGGCTTTTTTCGAGGGCTTTTTCCACCCTGAAATGTCTTTCATAAACCGTATTAACTACCGCTCTGCCGGCGTCGGAAAGGGTCTTTTCGGTCAGCTTGCCCATCCAGAGATACGGTATCAACAGTGCGAGAGTTAAAACGAATACTATTGCTATGCCGAAAAGGAGTCTGCATTTGCCGGCCAGAGACATCGGCCTCAGCCGCACATAGGCGAGAATCGCTTTCAATATTTTCCCGGTACTATCCATAGTCGATTTTATTATACACAAATACCGGCTATCAGGAAACCAAAAGCCTAAATTTTACAATCGGCAGAAAAAGTCATTCGTGATGACTTTGAACCCTCAGGTTTAATTCATCAAGCTGCCCCTGGTCGACACTGCTTGGCGCATCCGTGAGCAGGCACTGGCCTTTCTGGGTTTTTGGAAATGCGATAACGTCCCGGATATTGTCGGTTCCAGTCAGGAACATTACAAGTCTGTCCAGCCCGAAAGCTATACCACCGTGAGGCGGAGCGCCGAACTTAAGCGCCTGCAGGAAAAAGCCGAACCTGTCCTCTGCCTGCTGCCTTGTGATTTTAAGCAGGTCAAAAACCATGGCTTGTATCTGGGGCTGATGAATACGAATACTGCCGCCGCCTATTTCAGAGCCGTTTACTATAATATCGTATGCCTGGGAACGAATGTTCGCAGGGTCGGTATCGAGTTTCCCAATGTCTTCCGGAACAGGTGCCGTAAACGGATGATGAAGAGAATCGTACCTATTTTCCTGCGGGTTCCATTCGAAAAGCGGAAAATCTATTACCCACAGCAGTTCGTAAGCCTTTTCGTCAATCAATCCCAAATCTTTGCCGACCTTCAGTCTCAACGGCGCAAGGGCTTTATTCGCCCCGGCCGCTTTATCCGCGACAAACAACAGCAAATCGTCGCACTTGGCGCCGAATTTTTCAATTATCGCTTTTCTCTGTTCCGGCGTGAAAAATTTAGCTAAATTGCTCGAAAGGTCTATTCCGCCCTGTTCGTCTTTTACGACCTTGAACCACGCCAGACCTTTTGCTCCAAAAGCCGTTACTACGTTAGTATATGTTTTTTCGATATCGCTTCTGGAAAATTTCACACCGCCGCCCGGAGCGCAAAGTCCCTTGACGATTCCGCCTTTTTGTATCGTATCTGTAAAGACCTTGAACTGAGATTGGCCGGCAATATCGGAAATATCCTTTAATTTCATATCGAAACGCAAGTCAGGCCTGTCGATACCGTAATCTTCCATAGCCTGCTGATATGTCATTCGCCTGATTGGCAGTTTTACATCGACGCCGAGAATTTCCTTCCAGATTTTCGCGATGAGCTGCTCATGAACGCTTATTACCGCGTCAGTGTCAACAAAACTCATCTCAACGTCAATCTGAGTAAATTCTGCCTGCCTGTCGGCTCGCGGGTCTTCGTCCCTGAAACATCGCACAATCTGAAAATACTTATCGACGCCGCTTACCATCAGTACCTGCTTGAAAAGCTGCGGCGACTGCGGCAATGCATAAAAACTGCCGCTGCACAATCTGCTCGGAACAAGAAAATCCCTTGCGCCTTCCGGAGTGCTTTTGCCCAGGAACGGCGTTTCGATTTCCCAGAATCCCTTGCTGTCAAAAAAGTCCCGTGTAACTTTCGTAACCTTATGACGAACCTTAAAACGATTCTGCATTACAGGCCGTCTGAGGTCGATATAACGGTATTTAAGCCTTGTTTCCTCCGCAACAGATTCGGCATTATCAAGTTCGAAAGGAGGTGTTTCGGCGCTGTTAAGCACTTCGAGTTCATCTATAAGTACTTCTATTTGTCCTGTGGGAAGTTTGGGATTTACCAGGCCCTCGCCTCGATGCCTGACAGTGCCGCTTGCCGCTATAACCCATTCGCAGCGCAATTGGCGCGAAAGTTTGTGTATTTCTGGCTTGGCCTCGGGATTAAAGACAAGCTGCGTTATACCTTCACGGTCGCGAAGGTCGATAAAAACAAGATTACCATGGTCACGATAAGAATCGACCCAACCGGCGAGAATCACCTTTTTGCCGGCATCTTCCATTCGCAATTGTCCGCAGTCGCAAGTTCTTTTGAGCATACAATCTTCCCGGTATTTATTTTATAAATAAAATATTTTTGGCGAAAATGTTAATTAATCAGTTCGTCAATAGCGTCTGTAATGTCGGTTTTCCTGACAAGTCCCACCCATTTTTTTGCTATTTCACCTTTATTAAAAAGGATTACGGTTGGAATGGCGCTTATACCGAATTCCACGGCCGCTTCATGATGGTTGTCAGTATTAAGTTTGCATATTTTTGCCTTGCCGGCATAGTCGGCGGCAACTTCTTCAATTACAGGCGCAAGCATCTTGCACGGTCCGCACCATGGAGCCCAGAAATCTACAAGTACAGGCACTGTGCTGTCGTGCACCGTACTATCAAATACCGCGTCAGTAAGCTCAATTATGTTTCCCGCCATCTTATATCCTTTCGTATCAACTTTATCTGAGTTAAGAATTTTATTTAGATAAGCCCTCAATGTCAAACTATTTAGCTGACCGTTTTTAATCGTTAATTCGGCCTTAAAAATCGCTGTTTTTCACTTCAGACTGTTCAATTTGGTCTTCTTTGACCTGTGCCCCCTGCCGATTGTCAAATTCTTCTATCGGTATCTTTGTGCCTGACTCGGAAGGGGCCATTTCGATCGATTCAATTGGTATATTCTGCTGCGGCTGGTTTTCCTCGACAGCATCGGACATCATCGCGTCGTGAACGGCCTGCTCGGCAGGCTCATCGGTCAGTGCCCTTAAATAAATAGGCATTCCCTGTTTGCCTGCCCCGCCGGGTGCCTGTTCGGCGGCTATAAGTTTTTCTCTCACCAGTTCCAGGACAGCGAGAAAGAGTCCAATCATAACCAGTCTGTTTTTTTTACCTTCGAAAATCCTGGTAAAACTCATCGCCCCTTCGCTCTGCAGGCGGTGAAGAACTTCTATCTGGTAAAGGTCTATCGGCGTATCGTCGGTAATATGGCTCATATCCATTACATTACCGGTCGCCTTCATCATGGAGTCAAAGGCACTGAGCAGGTCCCAGATATTTATCTGGTCAAGGTCCAGTTCCGGCTCCGTCTTTGGCTGCAGGCTGGAAATAATGTTATCGCTGCGCGAGAACTTTTGCTGCTGGCTCTCAGCGGAAATTTTCAGTGCATTGGCGGCATCCTTAAATTTTTTATATTCGAGCAATTGCCTGATAAGTTCGCCCCGCGGGTCGCCGAGGTCCTGCTCCATCGCGTCAAGCTCGTCTTTCGGAAGCAGCATAGCCGATTTAATTTCCATCAGCGTCGCCGCCATTACGAGAAATTCGCCCGCCAATTCAATATCGAACAGTTTGAGCATCTCGACATAGCGCAGATATTCGGCGGTAACCTTCGCCAATGGAATATCGTAGATATCGACCTCTTCCTTGCGGACAAGATACAACAGCAAATCCAGCGGACCTGCGAAAACATCGAGATTTATTCTATATTCAGACACATTTCACCTTATTTATTCGAGTCCAACCGCTTTACGCGCCTTTTTCAGGGTTTTATCAGCAACTGCCGCCGCCCTTACAGCTCCTTTTTTGAGAACTTCCCGTACATAATCAACATTTTTTTCAAGCTCGGCTCTTTTCTGCCTGTAAGGCTTGAAATATTCAATCAGTAATTCTGCAAGTCTCTTCTTCACATCTCCATAACCCGTTCCGCCCTGCCGGTATTTCTTTTCCCACTCGGCCAATTCATCCGTCGAGGCGACTAATTTCAAAAGCGCAAAGACATTGCACCTGGTCGGGTCTTTCGGAGATTCAACCGGCGTAGAGTCGGTAACAATTTTCATTACCTTTTTCTTTACGGAACTTTCCGGCTCGAAAATTTCAATTGTATTATCGTAGCTTTTGCTCATCTTTCGGCCGTCGATGCCCGGCACAACAGCTACTGATTCGAGAATATAATCCTTCGGCATAACAAATGTTTCGCCGTAAGTATTATTAAAATATCCTGCGATATCCCGTGTAACTTCGATATGCTGTTTCTGGTCTGCGCCGACTGGTACAAGCTGGCTGTCGAAAATAAGAATATCCGCCGCCTGCAGAACCGGATATGCGAAAAGACCGTGATTGGGAAGAATGCCCTGTGCGACTTTTTCCTTAAAGCTGACGCATCTTTGCAGCAGACCCATCGGCGTAATACAGGATAATATCCAGGCAAGCTCTGTCACCTGCGGCACGTCCGACTGACGCCAGAAAACCGTTTTATCGGTATCAAGACCGAGAGCCAGATAGTCCATAGCGACGGCAAGCTGATTCTGCCTGAGGTCGTCAGGCTTGGGGCCGCTGGTCAGGGCGTGATAGTCAGCAATGAAATAAAAACCTTCATTTTCCGCCTGAAGCTGCAGGTGCTGCCTCATCGCTCCGAAGAAGTTGCCTATATGCAGCCTGCCGGACGGCTGAATGCCTGACAATACTCTCAATTCTATCTCCTTTAAACGCAACTAATTATAACTAATTATAAAATAAAGACATAAGACTACCAATCTTATCCCATATTGTCAAGAAATTTACCTTATCGGAATGAGATCTTATGCTACTTTCTATTCGCCATTATTTGCCATTACACACAGTGTCCATAGCGGGAGGCATCTCTTAGCGGACTGAAAGTTTTTGCTATGGCTGATTAGGTTCAGAATAAAGACGTTTACGATTTTGATATACCCTCATTAAATCTATTGGAGGCCAATAAACTAAATCTTGTGGTAAACCCGAAGTCCCTATCCAACTTGGATAAAAACTTCCTTCACCGCCTTCATCTGTAAAGTTTTTACCCACACTGTATATTTTGAAATCATCCGCTTCAACTTTGTAAATAAGCGGTTTATTACTATATGGATCGACTGGCAGTTTTTTCAGATATTCGGTTTGTACCAATTCATCGAGATTATTCGGTAGTCGTCCTTTGTCCCGATTAAATCTTAAAACTGCAATCGTTGTAAGCAGAGCCTGATATTGCGCCTCTGTATCATAATAATCATAATATACTCCTGCAAAATCTGAGCCATAAACATATAAAACGAGAGTTCCTGGCTGACATCCTAAAAAAAGTTTGTCAAAAAAATCAGGTTTTTCTTGATGAAGCTGCCATGGCGTTAGTGTATAGGCTGCGGTCAATTGGTCATAATATGAATTAATTTGTTTTTTTACTTCTTTTTGTGTTGGTCCGACAAAACAGCTTTTGATTATTGGCCACGGACCGGTGTCGCACAAGGTGTAATAATCTGATTTCTTTTTCCACGCCAGCAAACCTGATTCATCAGGTTTATATACATAGGTTCTTTGAACAACATCATGGAGTAACATAATTTCTGCCGAAAAATCGAAAACACAGGAATGTGTATCCGTTATTCTTTCGATATCCTGTTGAAATGAGATCGTTGCGGATTCTGTGATTTTTGATTTTTTTAGAATCAACATGGCTGTATACATTGCTTTTTGTCTTTGGCGCAAACTATTATACATGCTCATCAGAAAAACAGGGCTATTATTACACCTTTGAAAACTTAAACGGCAACATGCAGATATATCTTCAATTGCACGAGCGTATTCTCCTTTGGCTGCATTTGTTTTGGCGTCCCATAAAACCGCTTCAATCAAATCATAAAACAAATAAGTCCATTCAGGATATTTAATGCTAATCATACCGTCTGCTGAAGATGCTTCAATCCAGAGATATGGTTTTAAACTCGCCATCCTGAAAATTTGTAAACTTTTTTCGTTTTCTGTAAGCCATTTTTTTATTATTTCATCTTCAACGATATTAAAATCTGTTGGCCATTCTGCATATGCCGCATCTCCCCGCTGTAGTTGTTTGGGCTTTTGAATTAAATTTTCATACGCCGCTTGGTATAATTCAGCCGCATTTTGATTTGGGTCATAATTTGCAGGCTGTGAAATTTTATTATATTCGGCTGTATAATCTATCGTTACCTTTGGCTGACCGCGAGTCATATAAAAAAATATCGAAACCAAAACTAAAATTACTATTAATAAAATCAATAAACATTCTTTTATTATTTTCATGACATTTCTTTCCTTGTTTTAATGATCATAACGATATGGCGTAAATCTCATACGCTCATCGCCTATTTTCCCCATACTTGCATTATTACCAACATAAGTGCCATTTTCAACTTCTATCATTGCTCTATTAAAAGCATATTGATAACTGTGAGTGCCATACCAGCCAAAACCATCCGGGTCGCCCCAGAAAAATGCTGACCACGCCGCATAAACGGCTTTATTTGAAGTGAAAATTTGATTATTCCAGCCTACATATAATTTATCTAAAATTGGTTCCTCACTCAAATCCATCCAGGCTCTGGACATATCGTTGCCAACGCCGTTAAAATTACCATTTCCGCTGAAACAAAAATCCATCCAGACAATTTTAAATTTTTCGCCATCACCAAAACCAAAATCTCTCATAGAATGGTAATTGCTTGGCCATTGTTCGCCAGATTCAAAATGCGCTAATACATAATTGTTATTGGAAAGCCTGAAATGTGTTCGACGCACTTCGGTATGCATCAATGGATTTTTTGTGTACATATCGCTTCTTGATACCACATAGGCATAAAAAATTGTTGGTTTAGAAATTACTTTTGCAAAATTTTCCCATGTGCAATTATCACCATAAAGTATTATATAAGGTATTCCCATTGTCATACAACCATATGCTATACCCGAAACAGCTTCCTTTCTGCTGTTTGCGGAATTTTGAAAATTCTTCACTGCTTTAGGTAAGATTATCGCAAATGTATAAGGTTTATTAGGGTCATATACTGCAGCTATGACGTATTCCCAAAAAGGTTCCCATCCTTCCTCAGAATCCATAAGATCCATTTCACTTGTTTCCTGCTCAATATCGACATCGTATATTTGACCATCAAGTACATTTCCCGGAATGGTTATATCCAAATCACCGCTGGTTTCCTGTGTCCAAATCGTTTGGCCATCCCATTTGGAAAGTTTCACCCGCAAATTATTTTCTGTCGCCCTAAGCCCTAAAAGTCGCAAAGGTTTATTCGGCTCGTACGTATCATTCACATTCAAACAATGAACCGGATTATTAAAATCAACCCAAGGTATCTGAAGCTGTAATAAGGCCGTTATGGTCTATGACAACGCCTTTAAATGAATGCTGCCCGTTCAAATACGATGGCGTATTCACCAAAAGCCCCGGCATACTTTCTCCATCGTAATCCGTCTGTTCAATTAAACTGCCATCCACAAAAATAAACGCCTTGGCCGTCGAACTCAGACACCCGCCAACACCAACTGCAATCTCTCCTTTTAAATTATTAGCATCTCCATCTACTGAAACCGAAATTGCAGGATTACCCTCCGCCGTTTTCTGCCATTCCCCAGCAAGTACCGCAAAATCCTTAAAATCCACAACCCCATCGTAGTAAAGGTCAAACCTGTCGTCGAATAATCTCTCGTCAATCTCCTTCTGCCAATGATTCGCGAAATCGGCAAAATCCCAAAAGTCAAACGCCTCTAACCAATATTCCGCAATCACCGCAAGGTCTCCATAATCGACTTTCCCGCTGTCATCATAATCCCATAGCCAAGTCTCGTAATCCTCATCATAATCATACAGCCAGTAATCCAGAAAATATGCCAAATCATTATAATCGACTCGATAGCTTGTGTCAAAATCCGCCCGCAGGCTTGTACTCCCCGCATTGCTGTAATCCCAGTTCGAATAATGGAAGCCAATATCAATCTTATTACTGTCCGGCATCCCATTTAAATTTGTTGTCTTGCCGATAAGCTGCGTTTCTTCGATGTATTCCAAACCCGCATCTATGAACGGACATCCGTCTACAAGATGCCAGCCTGCTGAATCATAAGGATCGGAAAAAGTCTCAACAGGATTATCTTCATCAACCACGCCCAGAGTATTAGTATCGTTAAAGTAATACCCTGTATTGGCAACTCTATCCGCAAAATAACCGTTGACAAGAGCAAGGCCGTATTCTGCGGAATTACTTACGATATTATTATAAAGTATCGCCAGTCCGCCGTTGCTTTGCTCGTCTGTTCCGCTAACTACAATTCCGTAATCCTGATAATCGCACGTATTGTTTTCTATAAGAATTTCGCTGTTGGAATCTGCTGCTCCTGACTCCGATTCCATATATATAAAAATTCCGAAACTGTAATAATCATCGTTATAACAATGATATATCAGATTATTTAAGATGTCTGTCTGATGTGTTCCGTATTCGAGAATGCCCGTATCGTTATAAAATAAATAATTGTTCTTTATCGGCGTATCGAGCCGAATGTTCGAGGTTAAAATTCCTGTCCAGCCGTTTTCAATATAATTATATATTATTTTCGTCGCCGGCGATGCCGTCTCCTGCACTTCTATTGCACAATCATAATCATACCATCCATAGCCGTATTCAGATGTGTAGGTAATATAATTATCTGACAATCCTGCTGAAATTAAAGTGCCGCCGTTATTTACAATCAATCCGCCATCATTGCCAAAATAAATCACTGTCCCCGGCTCGATTACAAGCAATGCCTGAACATTGATATTTGCTGTAATATGATATTCATTGTTTGCGGTCCAAATCTGATTAGTTGTAATATCAGAATCGATGTAAATGATTTCTGCGACCGCTGATTCACAAAATGCGCAGCAACAAACCGCTGCAAACAGGATAAAAAAGTACGTCCTCATTTTTCGCCTCCTGAATTTGAACTAATTTTTATGCTGTGATTTTAGTCCAGGTATTATTGTATATTTGGACATCGTAAAAACAAGAAGTTTTTGCATAAATGCCATATAACTGTCACTATACAATAGTTTTTATAAAAGTATGATAATATAGGAAATTGCAGCGGCCCAAAACACCAAAAATGCCCTATTGATATGGACTTACGGGAGAAATAAAAATTTAGCTTTTTTATTTTTTGATATTAGAATAAAATCCATGACTATGAGCGAAAAATTAAGACTTGTTGACATCGTAAATATAGACCCTGTCTTTGAGGGTGAACATTCGGACTCGTCCGAAAAACCGAAGGAAATCGACCTTCCGGAGGTTATCGGAATCCTGCCGATACGCAATGCCGTTGTATTCCCCGGAACGGTTACTCCGCTTGCTGTCGGACGCGACAAAAGCAGGAAACTGCTCGAAGAATCCAAAACAGGCGATTCTATAATCGGACTGGTGGCACAAAAAAGCCCTAATATCGATAATCCCACATTGAACGACCTTTATAAAGTCGGCACAGCTTCTTCGATTCTTAAAGTTGTCAAGCTCCCGCATGGTACGGTCAATGTTATTGTTCATGGCCTGATAAGGTTCAAAATTGTCGAGCTTGTTTCCAGTGAACCGTATCTTAAAGTCAGAATCGAACCGCTTACATCCAAAACAAAAATTACCAAAAAGCTTCAGGCTCTTATGGTAAGCGTCCGCGATGCCGCCAACAAAGTGATAAACTTAAGCCTTAATGTGCCGGAAGAGGCGTCTATTCTTCTCGAAAATATCGAAACCCCTTCTGCCCTGGCCGATTTCCTGGCCGCCAATCTTAGCGTTACGCTGGCGGAAAAACAATATCTCCTCGAAGAGCTTGACGCCAAAAAAAGGCTGGAAAAAATATCCCTCGCCCTTGCCAATCAATTGGACGTTCTTGAACTGAGCCATAAAATTCAGGGTCAGGTCAAACAGTCCGTAGAAAAAAATCAGCGTGAATATTTTCTGCAGGAACAGCTAAAGGCCATTCAAACCGAACTCGGCCAGGACGACAAAAGAACTGAAGACACAAAGATTTTGAAGGAAAAAATCAAAAAGGCGAAAATGCCTGAAAAAGTTGAGGCCGAGGCCCTTGCAGAACTCGACAGGCTGATTAGAACGCCGCAGGCTTCGCCCGACTACGGCGTAATCAGGACTTATCTCGACTGGGTATGCGAGATGCCGTGGAGCATAAAAACCATCGATTCGATGGACATCAGAAAAGCACAGAGGATACTGAAGAAGGACCATTATGGCCTTGAAAAAGTCAAAAAACGGGTACTTGAATTTCTGGCGGTGAGGAAACTTAATCCTTCCGGCAAAAGCCCGATTTTGTGCTTCCTCGGTCCTCCGGGCGTGGGCAAAACAAGTCTGGGCAAATCTATCGCCCGTGCGATGAACAGAAAATTCGTAAGAATATCGCTTGGCGGAATAAGAGACGAAGCCGATATCAGGGGTCATCGAAGAACCTATATAGGCGCTCTTCCGGGCAGAATTCTGCAGGAATTGAGAAAATGCGGCAGTAAAAATCCGGTATTTATGCTCGACGAGATGGACAAAATCGGCATTGATTTCAGAGGCGACCCTGCCAGTGCCCTGCTTGAGGTGCTCGACCCTGAGCAGAACAATACATTTACCGACCATTACCTTGACCAGCCTTTCGACCTGTCGAGCGTAATGTTCATCGGCACCGCCAATTACACAGAACCGATTCCCCCTGCCCTGATGGACAGGATGGAACTTATCGAACTGCCCGGCTATACCGAAAATGAGAAACTTAATATCGCAAAAAAATATCTTATCCCGCGTCAGTTGGCTGAGAATGGTTTGCGTAAAAACAAGCTCAAAATAACAGATGACGCGACAAGGACGATTATCCGCAGTTACACCGCCGAAGCAGGCGTTCGTAATCTTGAACGGAATATTGCGGCAATTTGCCGGTCTATTGCTACTGAGATAGCAAAGGGAAGCAGGCGGCCTGCGACAATTACAAAAGAGCATCTGCATAAAATTCTCGGCCCGATAAGACACGAATCCGAACTTGCGATGCGGACAGCCGTTCCCGGCGTGGCCACCGGCCTTGCTTATACGCCTTTCGGCGGCGAGATATTGTTTGTGGAATCCGCATCGATGCCGGGCAAGGGGCAGTTGATACTTACCGGCCAGATTGGCGAGGTAATGAAGGAAAGCGCACAGGCGGCATTTTCAGTTGTTAAGGAAAACAGCAAAAGTCTCGGCATTAATCCGACTCATTTTTCGAAGCAGGACTATCACATCCACGTTCCTGCCGGTGCTGTGCCGAAGGACGGCCCCAGTGCCGGTGCGGCGATGTTTGTTTCTATAGTTTCGCTTTTGACGAATATACCTGCCCGGCCGGGTATCGCAATGACGGGCGAAATAACGTTAAAAGGTCTTATTCTGCCTATTGGCGGACTGAAAGAGAAAATCCTCGCGGCGAAGCAGGCCGGGATAAAAATGGTTATCCTGCCCTTCAGGAACAAAAAAGATATGGTTGAAGTTCCGAAAGAGGCAAAAAGAGGAATGAAATTTGTCTTTGTAAAGAAGGCAAATGAAGTGCTTAAATATGCTTTGCAGAAATAGGTTTTTTTGTTAAAATGGACAAATTATTGCTCTTTGGAAAAATTAAAATCCAAAACGATGTTTTCGATGGCAAAGAAAGGCATTAAAATACTGTTTTGAATTTTAGTCATTCGATATTGAGTATTGTTTAGTATTTCGATATTCGGATTTTTGCAGTAGTGTTTCTTTATATTTCGGGGCGTAGCGCAGTTTGGCTAGCGCGTTGGACTGGGGGTCCAAAGGTCGCAGGTTCAAGTCCTGTCGCCCCGATTTTTCCGCTGAAAATTTTGCTTCACGTAGGCCACCATCTATCAAAAACCGCATCAACGATAACTTTCAAAGTTTTCTCGTATAACTTCCAGAAAAAATCACATATCCTGCCACCTTTAGTGGTGACGGTACCACTTGTTTTATTGTTTTCATTTCCGCCGTTTTGCCCTGCGGGGTTTTCCTGTACTGCCGTGCTGCTGGCCTTCCCCCCGCTTGTTCTGGAAAAAGCCATTTTTTGTATTGCAGGAAAGAAAGTTCCTTCTATTTGAGACTTCAAAATAATAAGGTCGTCTAAATCTTTATCGCTGCCTCGTAGGACTTCATAAGAACATTTTCCATTTTCATCCAGTTCTGAACATTCCAAGTATATCGCTCTAAGTTCGGCAAAAAACTCATTTAACATACTCTTTTCTGTGGAGTCAAGTAAACCTTGTTGGTTTATCGCGCCTTCGGCGTGGTTTAACGCCAGTTTAATCTCCTTTGATTCTCTTACTGTTTGAGGGCTTGATAATTCATTTTTTTCCAAAATCAAGGCTACACACGCTTCCAAATGCCTCAAGTGCCAAGTTTCTCCGATATTTGATATCGCCACTTTACCCGTCCTTTTTTAGGCTGGTTTAAATCGCAGCAGGTTAGGCATATACATAACCTTACCCCTGCTCAAACCGCTTGGCGGTTAATTACTCCGCTTTCCCGATCCCGATAATTTTTAATTTTATATTATTTTACCAAAAAAAGCTATATATTAGAAGCTTGTTTTTATTGATTATTTTTACAGAAGGCGATAGTATTATAGTAACAATTCTGAATAGTATTAGAGGACAGACAAATGATTTGGAAAAATAAAAAATTAATACTCTGGGCTGGAGTACTGATATTTTGCCTTATGGGTCTTTTTCCGCCGTTCTCTTTTTCTGGAGATTTAGAAGGTATGCAGTATAGAATCGCCAAAGCAAATCTTTTACCACCTATGTATGGTTTCCTATTGAGTCCGCCTACAATCTCAGCCAGTAATGGACTAACACTAAGCGCAAACATTGATTTTAGTGTTCTTATTATCCAGTGGCTTATATTGAGCGTAATTACAGTGGCATTGCTTTATACTCGGAACAATAAAAAAACTAAAGAGGATTTATATGAATAAAAATCAAATGATTTGTTTATGGAGTGGGGTTATTACCTTTTTAGTATGGACAGCGCATTTAATGACCGCTCACTCAGATTTTTACCTCCGCAGATTTTTGCCTATCACGCTTGCCATTGCAGTATTAACCGCGATAAACACCTATACTTGCAGTTATATCTATAAACTTCAACTCCCCGATAAAAAAATAGAAGAAATCTTGCGTTGGCTAATCATCGCCAACGCAGTTATCGTAGTGGTTTTCTTGTTTTTAATTACAACTACCAATTATCATAATTCCCACGCTACTCGTATAATTGGTTGAGTAATGAAGCGGCGATGTTGAAAAAAGTTTTTAAAGAGGAAATAATGATTACAAATAAAATCATAAGTATAATTATTGCAATCACAGCAGTTATTGTTATCCCTGTTCAAATAATAACAACTTTTGTTTTAGGACTTCTTGCAAGTCTGACATTTGGTTTGTTGCTTATACCATTCAGTATTATTTGGATAGTTTTATTTTTAGGTCCACTACTTGGTCTCTCTTATGTTTATGAGCGAGTCGCAATCACAAGACCCTTTATTTCAATTATAGGGATTCCTTTGGCGGTAATAGGTGACACTTATGCGGCCTTACTCCCGTCAATGGGGGAAATGAATAATCGATACGCAAAAATGATTATATGTCAAACATTTCCCTACACATGGCGATTTAATCAGTTTGAAAATAATAAATTAAACATAGGGGAAAAGGATGTTTTGATTAAAATACTTCGAGAAGTTTCTAAAAATAAACCTCTTAATAAATATTTGGATGGTTTGAGGTCTGACGTTTATTCAAGAGAGTATTATGCAAACGAAAAATATACACTTAATTTTTAATTTGAATCGCAACACTTCAGGTTTCATTTTTATACCTATTGCAGCGAATCCAGTTCCTGCCAGCGGGCGTAAAGTTTATCAAGTTCCTTTTTCAATTCTCCGGCGTGGGTAGCAACCTGAACGACTTCCGAGCCTTTTTTATAAAGGGCCGGGTCAGCCATCGCCTTGTGCAATTGCGTCTGCTCGGCTTCCAGGTTTTCTATCAAAACGAGCACCTCTTTGAGTTCCTTCTTTTCCTTAAAGGTCAATTTTCGCACCTTCTCTTTTGTCGGCGCCGCTTTTATCTCTTTAGCCGGCGTGTTTTGAGACTGGGGTTTGGACAATTCCTTTTTCTGACGTAGCCAGTCGTCATAGCCTCCGACATATTCATTTACAACGCCATTGCCCTCTATAGCGATAATGCCGGTAACGACGTTATTTAAAAATTCTCGGTCGTGACTTACCATTAGTACCGTCCCGGGATAGTCGAGCAAAAATTCTTCGAGCAAATCCAGCGTTTCGATATCAAGGTCATTTGTCGGCTCATCCAGTACGAGTACATTTGCCGGCTGCGCAAAAAGTCTGGCCAGCAAAAGCCGATTCCGCTCGCCTCCGGAAAGATTCGACAGCGGGCTCAGCGACTGGTCAGGCGTAAACAAAAAGTCCTGAAGGTAGCCGACGACGTGCCGGGGCTTTCCGTTAATCACCACATTCTTGTTGCCGCCGGCGATATTTTCATACACGGATTTTGTATAATCAAGCTGAGCGTGCAATTGGTCGAAATACGCAATTTCGAGGTTCGTGCCGTAACGTACCGTGCCTTGCTGGGCAGTGAGTTCATTAAGCAGCACCCGCAGCAGTGTTGTTTTCCCTGAGCCATTAGCCCCGATGACACCGATTTTGTCGCCTCGCATAATAGTCGCGGAAAAATTCGAAATAATCGGTTTTTCCGGCTGATATGCAAACGAAATGTCCTTTGCCTTAATCACCAGCCTGCCGGATTGCTGGACATCCTTCATTTGAATTCTGACATTTCCGATTTCTTCTCTTCGCTTTCTTCGTTCATCTCGCATCTTCTTGAGTGCCCGTACGCGACCTTCGTTTCGTGTCCGGCGTGCCTTAATTCCCTTGCGAATCCAGACTTCTTCCTGCGCAAGCTTTTTGTCGAACAGCGAATCCTCAACAGCCTGTGCTTCATTGGCGATATCCCTGCGAACGAGGAATGTTTCATAGTTGCAGGAATAACTTATCGCCCGGCCCCTATCAAGCTCGATGATACGCGTCGCAAGTTTTCTTACGAATACCCGGTCATGGCTGACAAAAATCAGCGTCCCTTTATAGCTGCCCAGAAAATCCTCAATCCACGTTACCGTTTCGATATCGAGATGATTAGTCGGCTCATCAAGCAACAGCACATCGGGATTGCGAACAATCGCCTGTGCCAGCAATACCCTCCGTTTCATCCCGGCTGAAAGGCTCGTTGCCTGGGTATCAGCATTCAGTTCCATATTTTCAATGATGTTCTCGACGAACCTGTCCATCTGCCAGCCGTTTTGGGTATCGAGCGAGTGCTGCAATGTATCAAGCCTGGTCAGCAGCGATTTGTTATCGTGGTCAAGGGCGAGTTGATGACTGACAAGATGATACTGCGCAAGCAGCTTTCCACATTCCCCAAGCCCTTCGGAAACAAGCTCAAACACCGTCCCGCCCAGGTCATTCGGCACATCCTGTGTCAGGCACGTTATCGCAAGCTTCGGCAGACGTGAAATATCGCCTTGTTCGGGCTGAACCTGGCCTGTGATGATCTTCATTAGCGTAGATTTACCTACGCCATTGCGGCCGAGCAGACAAATCCTGTCGCCTGCCTCGATCTGCAAATTTATATGTTCAAGCAATGGCCTACCGCCAAAACCAACACTTATATCCTGCATTCCTATTATTGCCATTCCGCAATAATATCAATATCTTCCTCGAATTACAATCGTCGAAATGGCATAAAGCCTGCAGATGCAATCTATTTGGAGAACTTGATTGGTAAAATATGTTCCGGCAGGTTCTGGCAACAGGATTAGCTAAGAAATCTGTCCTGCAAGTTGTTCTGCATTAGCATCCCGGTATTCTCGATAGGACTCAATCATTTCTCCGAAATAACCGCCCTTGAGAACTCTTACGCCGACAAGTACTGCACCGAGAATATTCGTATTAATTTCCTTAAGTTCCCGTACAATACGCTGTGCAGTGCCGCGTTTGGTGATTGCTGTATTAAATACCAGAACGGTACCGTCCGCCTGGGTAGCGAGCGATTTTGCGTCGCTCACAAGTGTCGGAGGACCATCTATAATTACACGGTCATAGTGCTGTTTTGCAAATTCGAGAAGTTCATGCATTCGCTTGCCACCGAGCATTTCTGCGGGATTTTTCGGCAGAGCGCCGCTGTCAATAACATCTGTGTCAGACAGTCCTGTCGGTCTGATAATTTCCTCAATACCTGATTTGCCGATAAGATAACTGCTCAGGCCATTGTCCTGTTTCTGTGTTCCTCCATCCTGTTCATCGATAGCCGGGAATATCTTACCTAAAGCCGGCCTGCGGAAATTCGCGTCAATTAAAAGTACCTTATTGCTTTCCGCTGCAAATGTTGCCGCCAGATTTACCGCAACAGTCGTCCTGCCTTCCTCGGCATTTCCACTTGTAACTAGAATAACCCGTTGACTTTCGGCATTTACAGAAACCTTCAGATTTGTTCTGAACTGTCTGTAACACTCACTCATCATCGAGAATGGCAATTGTCTGACAATTGTCCACATATCGGCTTTTCTCGTATTCGAATCGAGGTCTTTGTGCGTAACCATTCCAAGCAGCGGAACGGTGACATACTTCATCACATCCTTCGGCGTGCGAAGCAGTTCATTAAGGAACTCTGTCAGAAACGCAAAGCCTAAACCGAGCAGGAATCCAAGAAAAGTACCGGCCGGTGTATATATAATAAGTAATGGCGAGCTTCTCTCCAGCGGTGCCGGCGCAAGACCCATAGGCCTAACCTTTGCAGTGTCGGCATCCCGTTTTATGAGATTGTATTTACTTATCTGTTCCTGAGTTGCAAAAAGTTTGTTCTTTGTTTCTTCTCTGTCCGAAAGAATCCGATCGTATTCGGCTCTCGTATTATCAAGGTCCCTCTGGTCATTTTCCGTCTTTGCCCGTAATTCTTCAAGTTTTGCAAGACGATTGGTAATCATCACAAACTGATCTCTGACAGTGGTAACATCAGAGTCACGAATTTGCTGAGCCTTTATGTTAGCCCGTGTTTCTTTTTCAGCAATTGTCTGCCGTAAAAGCTCCCGTATTTGCTGAACTTCTCTGTGATTTTCACCAAGAGTGGTAGATTTTCTTGCAAGTTCTGCTTCCAAATTTGAAATTCTCTGAATAAGTCCTATGACAACCGAATCGTTTTCAGTGTCTCGCTGCACTATTTCATCAGTAACCTTTCTCTCTTCATAACTTGCAACGCTTGTACGAATTTGTTCGATATCAGCTTCAAGTTTTACTTTCTCAACTTCGAGACTAGCCAGTTTTTGCGTAATAGTATGGCGAAAATTCCCTTCCCCTGTTCCTTCAAGCTGTGTCTCGCCTGTTGAACGTCTGATATCGGCCAATGAATTGTTAAGATTTTGGAGTTTGCCGCGAAGTTCATTTTCCTGCTGGTTGAGTTCGCTAAGTTTTGCGATGGTACCGGCTTCAGCGGTACTCTGCTGGGATTTCACGAATAAATCAACCATTTGATTAACAATAAGAGCCGCCTCCTGAGCATTACCGCAAGTCATGCTTATTAATATGTAATTGCTGTTTCTGTCTGCTGCCGCTCCCATATTCTTGTTAAGGTTATCCATAACATCCAGAACATTGTCTCCAAACCCTTTAAACCATAGGGTCTCACGTATTGCATCCCTGCGAATCAGTTCCTGAAGCATACTCTGCTGCTTTATCAAAGCTGCTTTTGAGAATCTGAATTCATAGGCTACATCTTTGCTGGCAATAGGACTGCCGATGACTGTAGGGTCTGTTTGTCCAGGAGATAACACTTCGATATAAGTCTTTGCTGTGTATTTTGGTGCAACTCTTTTAAGAACAAACCAAAGGCCTGTTCCAGTAGCAGTTCCGAGAAACGTCAAAATGCAAATAAGCAGAACGTGTCGACGAAGAATGTCCAATATCTCTTTTGGTGTTATCACCATTGCTGCTGCCGAAGCAGTAAATGCCGGATTGGAACGCCGGATAACCGATGATGCAGGCTGCTTGTTATTTATCATATTATGTACCTGTTCATACTAAAGGTCCCATAACGGAACATTTATGCTCTTCCCAATCGTTTCTACTTCTTGGAAGAAAGCCTTTCAATCGCAGCGGATATTCTGTCTTTGTCATCTTGTGAAACATTTTTACCTGCGACTTCTATCGCACGCTTATACGCATCCAGTGCCTCATTATTTCGTCCGAGCTTTTCTTTCACCATAGCAATATGTTCATATACTTCTACGGGAGCGTTCATCTTCTTTAGTTCATATTGCTGCAGAGACCTTTGCAGAAACTCGTCAGCTTCTGCTGCCCTATTCTTTTTCAGGAGTACATACCCATAAGTATCAAGTACGCCCTCATTATTAGGCACAGCCTTGTAGGCCTTTTCGCCATATTCAACTGCTTTATCAAGGTCAATATTGTATTCAGCATATATATACGCAAGGTTGTTCATAACTGTTATATTTGTCGGCTGTTCTTGTAGTATACTTTCATACTCCTCTATAGCCTTTTTCAGATATTCTTTATCGGACGTCTTGTTGAATGCTGCCAACAAAATCCCAGCCTTACTTGTCTGACACATTTGCCTAATACGCTCGTTATCAACCGCAATTCTGATGCAGTTGTCAACATATTCAATCGCCTTGTTGTACTGCTGGTTCATATTGTAGAGATTAAACAGTGCAAGATTTACTGCGAGCGAATCAGGCTGGCTTTGTAGTTTTTCATTGCACCATTTAATAGTCTCATCAAATCCGACAACATTATTCATAATTCTGAGAATTTCGACAATGTAGTTTTCATTTGTTCCTGCCTTTTCAAGAGCTCTTCTGAAATATTGTATAGCAGTCTCCTTGTCGCCCGTATAAGCTTTTGCCTCTGCCATTCTCTCATAAGCAATAGGAGCAAATACACCGTCAAGATGCTTTGTAGCCTCTGCCAGAAGCTGGTCATATTTTTTACTCAAGAGCATCGACCTCATCTTCCCGTCAAATGCACTTAAATCAGGCTCTTCGCTGTTGATTTTCAAACTGTTCTGAAAAGCAATATCGAAAAGTTTATAGGCTTCATCAAAACTTTTAACGTTTAGGGCAAACTCTCCGGCACGGTTGTACCAATAAACACTATTTGGGAATTTCCCAATCGCTTCACTGTAAAATTTTTGAAGTCGTTCGATATTACCGGTTTTGAGATACATTTCCTCAAGCATGTTTCTGGCGATAATAGACCCCTGCTCATCAACAGCAAGTTTGAGTTCGGCAATTGCCAGTTCATCTCTGTTTGTTCGTGCATAGGCACGTGCAAGGTCAATTCGTATTTCTGCGTTATCCGACAACAATTTGCTTTTTTGCAGGTCTTCAATTGCTTCATTATATTTATTCATAGCAAGATTAATTTGCCCTCGAAGTCTCCAGACTCGCGGGTTATTCCTGTCAAGTTCGAGATTTCTATTGACAAGTTTAAGAGCATCTTCCATCTTGCCCTGTCGTGCAATCTGCCATGCCTGTAAAAATATTAGCCTGGGTTCATCGGGATATTTTTCACGCAAACTTTCAAGTTGGGTTTTCGCTTCATCCGCCAGACCTGCTTCGAGGTATGATTCGACCTGGATAATCTCGTTATCAAGAGATTCATTGACTTTCAGCAAATCCGCGGAATATTTTAAAATGCCTGCCTGGTCATTTTTACCGCGGGAGACAAGAAGCAAACCTCTCAGAGTATTAACATCCTGAGGGTTTGTCTCATATAATTTAGTGAGAACCTTTTGTGCATCATCCATCTTTCCGTTACGGACATAAAAACGCCATAACAAATTATCATTGCTCGCAAGAAGCTTTTCAGCTTCATCTGGTTTGCCATTGATCCTGAAGTATTCAGAGTAGCCTTCAAGCACACTTATGTTATCCGGTGCAAGTTCATAAGCTGTTTTATACGCATTTTCTGCAATAGCAAAATAAACATCTTTCTGAGCCTTGTTCTGCTGAGCAACCCGCATAGCCAGAGCTCCCAATCGAAGTGAATTCTCCATGGTCGGCCGCACTTTTTGTATCTGCTGAGAAATGGCTATCGCCCTATCCGGCTCGGTTTGGCTTATAAATTGAGAGTAAAAGCTTCTCAGGTTAAAATCCGAGGGATTTGCGCGTATTGCAAGTTCCAGTGCACTACGAGTCTCTGATATCTGTTCGATAGTTGCGGAGGCTCCCAGCTTCTCACTACGGCTATAGAGCATATATGCCAGATTTCGAGTAACATTGCCATCGAGAGGATTCAGACTATAGGCCTTCTTCGCATCCTCAATCGCATCATTCTCTTTTTCAATCGCCGAATATGCCTGACTTCGCAAAAGATATGCCTCTGAAAAAATCGGTCTCTTTTCAAGGCAATCATTAATTCTTTCAATAGCAGTTTGATATTCTTTACTGGCAAAAGCCAGCCGTGCCTTAAAAAATTCTCCACCACATAAATCAGTATTGTTTTTACGTGCGATTTCGACAAGTTTCTGTGCCTGACTAAAATCCTGCTGGCTAAGCATAACGCTAAAAAGATTTGTTAATGCCGTGGAATTGTCCGGAGCAATCTGCAGGGCTTTCTGATAATATTCAACAGCCTGTTCATTTTTGCCTTGTACCTGATAGAACTGCCCAAGAGCCAGCATACTTTGAACCGAGTCCTTAATCGCCTCAAGAGTCTGTAATATAATCTGCTCGTTACGCTCGGGCGGAATATTGACAGGTGAAGGTTCCTTAAGCATAAGTTTATATAAACCTGCATTTATGCTGTTTGGATAGGACACCTGATAATTATCAACAAAAGCGGCTGCTTTTTCATATTCCTTATCAGCTATATACCTCTTACACAAATCAGCAAATTCGGCATCTGTAACCTTTGCAGCTCCGATGGCAACAAGTTTATCCCTGACCCTGCTGCTCTCTTTTCTTATTTGTTCATATTGAGTTTTAATCTGCTGATATTGTTCATTTTGCTGTAATTGCTGACCTTCAGCAGGCTGATTCTGTATAAGCTCCCATTCGGCTACGTTGGCTCTGGCATTCAAAAGCAGATTTTTAAGTCTCAGGACATTGGGGTCGTCTTCAGAAAGCTTATCGAGCGATTCCTTGGCTTTATCATACATTTTAGCGCCTATGTAAGCGCTTATTCGAAGATTTTTACTTTCGTTATTTTCTGTAAAATTTTTATCAAACATGTCTATTAACTGGATCGCACGTTCCCAGTCCTGTATACGTATCAGCGAAGAAGCAAAATCCAGAAGCATTTCCGGTTTGTTATAATACATACGATTTGCGAAAGCGGTCAAATAAAATTGCCCAACAATACCGGTTTCAGGCGTATTCTGAAGGGCTTTTGCAAGCTCATAGGCAAGAAGGCCAAGCTGCGGATCGCTTTGTGTCTGACTGGAAACAGTGAGCGACTGATACGCGGAATACATCTGTTTAATCGCCTCATTTTTCTGCCCTTTTGCAAGAAGGATTCTGCCCCGCCACATTACTGAATAAGGATTTTCCGCACTTCCAAGAAGCTGATTAATCTGGTGTACCTCTTTCTCGGCGAGTTCCAGCCAGTTTGAAGTTTCCGTCTGTCCTTCGAGAGGTACTGACGTTCTTTCCAAATAGCAGTTAGCTAAAAAAGTATGCAGGGAATACCTGTTTATAAAGCTGGTTCTTGCCTTTGGTCCCGGCACATCAAGACTGTCCGGATAGCCTAACGCTTCTGTGGCAATGTCAATAGCATTCTGGAAATTCTGCAGATCTTTATCTGCCAAATATTTTCTGTAATATAAACTTGCAACGGTAAGTGCATAAGATACATTTTGTTTGTCTAACTGTCTGGATTTCTCGACCGATACGATTGCCTTATCTATGTCCCTGGGATCTCTCTGGTATAACTGTGAAAGTGCAAAATAAGGCAAAGGGCTATCAGAGAATTTCTGCGTAAGCTGAATAATTTTAGATTCAACTTCCTTGATTTTGTTCGGGTCTTCTTTCGCCTCGATAAGTTTATTGCTGTAAAGATTTATATAAACCTTTGGCTCATTGGGGAGAGCTTCAATACCTTTGAGCAGCACTTTATCTGCCTCCTGACGTGCATTTTCAACTGAGTTCAGGATGCCTCTGGCAGCAAGAATTTCTCCCTTTTGTATTATCGCATCTGCCATATATTGATACACATCAGCGTTGTTCGGCTCGGTCTGAATTGCCTTTTGAAGTATTTCAATTGTATCATTGATACTTTTTTCTTTATCGGTCATCTGGCCGCGTCTTACAAGTTCAAGAAGTGCCTGTCCTTTCATCCGATACATTCGCGGTGACGTATCAAGCTGTTTTTCTATCAGTTCTGAGACATTTGATTCAACTTCCTTCCATGCCGGCCAGTTGCCGGAGTTGGCGAGCTGATAACTATAGTCGAGCATTGCAAGACGGGCCTTTAGGTTCTTCGTGTCAAAGTTGATTATCTTATTCCAACATCCCGCAGCCTTGGGCCATTCATTCATATCAAGATACATATCCGCAAGTTTGAACATAATATCAATTTTGAGTTCTGTCTTCTTGCTATAAGCAAATGCACGTCCGTAGGCCTTTTCTGCGATTTTGTAATCAGGCTCTTCAAGAGCAAGAGCGGCCTGGGCATCTTTTATATACTTCTGCGGGTCTCTGCTAAGGTTAAGAACCACAACAATTGCCGCTAATATCAGCAAAGCGAGAAAAAGTGAACCGATAATTGCAACTTTCTTATTTAATCTCTTAGCCATTTTCACAATCCTTCTATAAAAATAAGTTTATCATTAATTGGCCTATTTCCAGTCAGGCCAGTTATTCTTCTCCAGAACAGGCAGCAGAACTTTAAGCAATCTCCCGGCAGCTTCAATTGATTGCTGATTATCAGGATATATGCCTCTGGAATTAAAAAACTTCAATTCTATTTTCGAAAAATATGAATATTCACTCGTCAAGTCGCCCAGGGCGATTCTAACTGTCGTTCGATTACCTTTGTATTTGCCGTTGACTCTGAAGAAGTAAATAACCGGAAACTTCGACGTTGCCTGCCAGATTTCTGTGGTTTTTCTCGTAAAAAGCAGAATTGTAGCCGGAATCTTCTCGCCGCTGGCAATTCCCGCTATGTTGGTATCTCCTATATCGATATTTATCGAAGAGCTGCTCTCTACCTGATTCCCACCGCCTACATAACAGGCCTCCGGCACATGCGGCACCTGGTCAGGATTGCCGGTATAATATGTTACAAACACAGAACAGTTCCTTACCGGGTTCATAACATCAACTGTCGTATCCTCTATAATCCACTGCAGATAATCTTCCGTGCCCAGCGACTCAAGGACATCTTTATTTTCAATTTTTGATTTTTCAAGAACTTTATAAGGTTCGAGAAGTTTTTCGTCAAGCTGGTCAAACGGCATTTTCAACGGCAGTGGTTTTTTAATCGGTGTAATTCCATGATAACTTCTGTAACATCTGATAAACCCGGCTGTAATTAAAAGACAGGCAACACTTAAAATGAAAGATGGCTGAAGATAACTTTTTATGAAAGATTTCATTGTCCCGATGAATCCTTCCTGCGAATGATAACTTCCTCATGAACTGTTTCTTCTGTAACAAGATTAGACATAAACCACGCCAGACCCCCATACAACCCGAATGCCAGCGGCAGCATCGCCAGTCCGAGCATGTCATGATATATACCCTGGGCGTACATCGGGTCCCATAGTACATAAATAAAAGCGGTAGTTACCACTCTGACAATATTGCAAAAAAGAGCTATTGGCACTGTACTTGCCAAAAGAACAAGCCTCTGCCATATCGGTCTGTAATGCAGGTATGCCATCGCAACGCCAAGGGCCAGAAAAGCCATCAGAAGTCTCATACCACTGCAGGCTTCAGCCACATCCAGGCCGGGTTCAAGTCTTACACCTTTGTAAACGATATCTATAACCACGCCGCTTGCATTTGCTTCAAGTCCCTTGACCATATTCAAAAGAAAAGCGGCTATTTGAGCATCATGAGCTCGCATCGGAATTGTAAGGTCGTTATAAACTCTGGCAGGCAGAGGAAGGGCAAAGATAAGATAGATTATCGGCAGCCATGTATATTTTATCAACTTCCATCCGCCGACAAGCAGCACAATCGAGCCGATTACCGGTATAATTACAAGCGATTTGAAATATCCGAATTGGTAAACAAACATAACTAATATATAAAACACGAGACTGCAAATAAGGAATAAAAGGCCGAAGTAGTTTGGACGCAGCTTGAGCGTCAGTATATCCTTTTTCTTCTGATTAAGTAAATACAGGCTGAACAGAGGTATTATAAAACCGTGCGACCAGCTGCTGTCATTTATCCAGCGATATACTATGGAATAAATCTCGGTATGAAAGGCGATATAAAACGCCGCAATCAGAATTGTCACTTTTATATATGTATGTACCCCGAGACCCGACCAGCTTACCTCTTGCTCCGATAAGTTTTGAGCCTCTATGCAATTATTTTGTCTAAGTTCCTGCATTGGGAAAATTTTCTTTTAAAAGCCGAACCAGTCCACTGGAGAAGTAATCATCCTTGGTTTATTGGTACCAGCGGTCAAGTCCGCAAAGTTGCGGTCATAGATGAACCCGAAACCATATGTCGCCCTGAATGCGTTACGAAGAACAGCTAAATATCTGGATACGCCATGTGTTCCGACGTTTATAACATCGTTAGGCTTTATAAAGAAATCGGGTTGGGAGCCGTTGGCTATCTTTTCAAGGTCAACCATTACTATTTCTTCCTTTTTTTCTCCTATTCTGCGGATAACTTCACATTTCTTAGGCCATGCGAGCGGGCCAAGGCCGCCTGCTGCCGCTATCGCCATTTTTAGGGTCATAGGTCTGCCCGTAAGATTTATTATACCCTGATTATTGACATTTCCAAGAACATAAAATTCGCCCACGACATCGAGTTGAACGGTTATTGTATCGCCGGGTTTTATTATAATATTATATCTCGGGTCTCCGCCGAAAAGCTTATCTTTGGGTATTTTTATAACCCTGCTCTGAGTGCCTGCACTTTGGATATCTTCCCATCCGTAATTTTGCGGCAGAGTCTGTTCGGCAGAAGGAGGCTGCGTTGGAACCTGTTCATCCCGGACCGGAGCTTTTTCCTCTATACCCTGCGGAGCCGGTTTCTCTTGTCCTGCTCCAACTCGAACCGGTATCCACCTGCCGTCCTTAAATACCCATTCAATTCTATTATCATTCTCTTGTCTTTGAGGCATCACATCGCTGACCGGCAGTTCGGAAGTTTGTTGCTGGTCGGGTTTCTCTTTTGCCATTCCCTCCGGTGCAGCGAGTTCTTCAAGCTCTTCTTCTGTTGCCATTTCCGCCGAGGTTATCACAAACTGGCCGGAAAGAACTGCAGGCTCGATAATTTCGAGCATCTGTTCATCATTGACCTCATCCGGCAATTGAACTTCTTTCGCCTTTGGCATGGATTGATTTGCATTATTACCTGCTTCAGGGGAAACACCGCTGAGTTGTTCCTGTCCCGTCAAACGTCTTGATACATAGACGTAGCTGACGTTAAATTGACTTGCAGAACCGGCTACCGCAATCGCATCGAGCAGGCGAAAATCATAACGAGGTATGATATATCGGTTTGGGTTTGCCACACCGTCACCGAGAATGGTAAATACTCTGCTCTGGGAACTGACAAGCGAAACAGTAACGGAAGGATTCTTGAGAATACCGGGTGAAAGAGAATTTTTTATCTCATCTTCCAATTGTATCTCAGTCAGGCCTGTTACCCGAATCTGTCCGATTTCAGGAATAGAGATATTTCCGCTCTCATTGACAATAAAATTATCAACGTAAGCCGTTCCTTCCTGGAGCAGTTCAAAAATGGATATCCTCATCACATCACCGGAACTGAACGCATAATTCTTTTCATAAGCTATAACATCCACGGGACGAGGGTCTTCTGCTCCTTCGTATGCTGATGCGCTCTCTTCTGAGACGCCAAGTGTATCGAGTATTACATTGACGGTGGGGATAGGTCTAAATCGACCGATTTGAGAAGGATCAAGATGGTCTTTACTGCAGCCGGACAGTACGCCAACCACAATCAGGCTGGTTATCAACAGTCGTATTGCGTCCGTTTTTTTCATACTTTGTTGTCCCTTATTGCACTAATCAATCTGCACAGGAAATTAACAATAAAACCTGTTAACAACTGCCTTTTTTATCGGCCAAAAAAACGCCATACTTAACGTATATGCCGTCTATAACATCTCATCGCACAAAAAATTACGTGATATAATCTTAATGTTATTATCGGCAGTTAATTGCGGCAGACTGAAAAAATAGATATAGTCAGGCTGAAATTAAAAAGCCGTCCTCCCTGAAAGCCATAACTTGTTATGGCATAATCTTCTATGCAAGAATGCCATATAGCGGTTTGAATCAGGCCGCGAAATATGCTACTTATACTCTCCGCCAGTTGAGATTGTTCAATGAATTCCCCATTTCGACAGAGATTTGTGCTGTATTATCGGAAGTTTCTACCTTAAGGAACAGCTTATCTGTGCGATAAGTTCTTTGTCGGAATCGGCATGATAGAGGTAAATGTCGAGCCTTGAAGGATAGAAACCATACTGGCCATCTATTTTTTTCATTTTCCGATAATTAAAACCATGAAAAAGGTAAAGCTTGTCGGCTTTATCGCCGGATGTTACGAGGTCAATTTTGCCGGTAGCCTGATTGCGATAAATATTTACCATGGAACCGGTTTTAGCGGAAAGTTCGTAAGCTTTACCTTCAAAGGTTAATAATTCTTTTCCTGTTTGAGCTGCCGGATTTGCGGTTAAGCCGGCAAGATAAAGTTCAAGCAGCCCCGCGGCGATAGCTTTATCTGTCATAAGACTGTAAAGCTCCTTATCGTAAACCATGCCGGCCGCACTTTTCTGCACGGCATATTGACCGTTTTGTACTGACCAGACAACTTCGCCGAAAGGCTCATCTGCCGTCAGTATTATCGCTTTGGGATTGGAAGAAATTTCATGTTTTTGCTCGGTCAAATACCTGCTGCCATCACTGCGTATGAATTCCGCGACACATGACAACTTCAGGTCGGCCGGAGTGCTGATGTCTCCGGCATTTTTCTTCTGCTGCTGTTGGCAGCTTGTTAAACTGCAAAGCAGTATCGCTGCTGCAAAAACAGAAATTAATTTTTTCATATACTCAGCCTTTATTCTTTCGATTCAGTTTTTTGACACTGGCCGCATTGGAGATTAGCAAGCTGCTGAACAAGATTGAATCTTTCAGCGACATCGGCAGTTGCCTGTTTCATAAGTTCCGCAGCTATCTCGGGCTTTGAATCCTTCAGTGTACGATACCTGTTTTCGCTGTATGCGTAGTCTGCAAAATTGACAGTCGGAGCCTTGGAATCGAGCTGTAGCGGGTTTTTGCCTTCTGCCTTTAAAGCAGGGTTATACCTGTATAACGGCCAATAACCGCTTGCGACAGCCTGTTTCTGGTGTTCATATCCCTGAAGCAGATTAAAGCCGTGCGCTATGCAGTGCGAGTAAGCGATAATCAGCGACGGTCCTTTATAATTTTCAGCCTCGACAAACGCCTTTACCGTCTGAACCGGACTTGCGCCCAGAGCTATCCTTGCGACATAAATACTTCCATAAGTCATCGCGAGCATCGCGAGGTCTTTTTTCGCTACCGGCTTTCCGCCTGCCGCGAACTGAGCGACTGCCGCTCTCGGCGTCGATTTCGACATCTGTCCGCCGGTATTGGAATAAACTTCCGTATCGAGCACAAGAATATTTACATCCTTACCGCTTGCAAGAACATGGTCGAGTCCGCCGTAGCCGATATCGTAAGCCCAGCCGTCGCCGCCGACCGCCCAGACGCTCTTGCGAACAAGATAATCTGCCACGCTCAGAAGCTGACTGCACTCGGCACATTTACTCTTTGTGCAGAGGTCTTTCAATTTCGTAACTCTGACCCGCTGTTTTTCAATTTCGACCTGTGACGGGTCGCCTGCAATCGCAGCCTGGCTAAGTTCTTCGGCAAAGGCCTTTTCAATACAGCCTTTTTCCGCCACTCTGCCAACCAGTTCGACCGCAAATTCTCTGAACTTATCGACAGTCAGTCTCATACCCATTGCAAACTCAGCGTTATCTTCGAACAAGCTATTGCTCCATGCCGGGCCTTTGCCGTCCGGTCTGACGGAATAAGGCGTCGTAGGAAGGTTTCCGCCGTAAATCGACGAGCAGCCTGTGGCATTGCCAATCAGTGCCCTGTCGCCGAAAAGCTGAGTGAGCAGTTTCACATAAGGCGTCTCGCCGCAACCGGCACAGGCGCCTGAATATTCGAACAGCGGTTGAGCAAGCTGGCTGCCTTTTACCGTACTAAGATTGTAAAGAGCAGGGTCGGTATTCGGAATCGAGAGGAAATACTCATAATTTTCACGCTCGGCAATTCGCAGCGGCTCCTGCAGAGACATATTGATTGCCTTTTTGCCTGTAGGCTTTTTCTCTGCGTCTTTTTGCTGCGCCGGGCATACCATCACGCAGTTTCCGCAGCCGGTACAATCTTCAGGTGCGATTTGCACTGTCCATTTCATACCCACAAATTCTTTGCCTTTCGAATCTGCGGACTTGAAAGTTTTCGGTGCTTTATCGAGATATTTTTTATCATAATTCTTTACTCTTATCGTAGCGTGCGGACATACAAGCGAACACTGGCCGCACTGGATACAAACATCAGGCTCCCAGACAGGAATATCGACAGCGATATTTCGTTTTTCGTATTGAGTTGTCGCTGACGGGAACTTACCGTCTGCCGGCATTTTGCTTACCGGTATCGCATCGCCTCTGTCAGCAATAATTTCGCCGACAACTTCTTTTACAAACTTCGGTGCATTAGTCGGCACAGCAGGCGGCATAACCGTTTTGCTCGTAACAGAAGCAGGTACTTTCACTTCGTAAACTTCCGACAAAGCCGCATCGACAGCGGCATTGTTCATATCGACAACTTTTTGGCCTTTTTTGCCATAACTCTTTTGAATAGCTTTCTTTATGTAGTCCACCGTTTTTTCAATCGGAATGATATTGCTGATTTTGAAAAACGCGGTCTGCATAATGACGTTGATTCTGGCGCCGAGTCCGAGTTTTTGTGCGATTGAAATCGCGTCGATGCAATAGAACTTGAGTTTCTTATCTACAATCTGCTTCTGAAGTTCCTGCGGCAGAGTGTCCCAAATTTCATCTTTGCCGTGCATACTCGTCATCAGGAATGTTCCGCCCGATTTGATATTTGCGAGCATATCGTATTTTTCCACGAAGCTCGGATTATGGCAGGCGACAAAATCGGCCTGACGAATCAGGTAAGGCCTGCGAATAATATTTTTGCCGAACCGCAGATGCGAAACAGTTTTCGCTCCCGCTTTTTTCGAATCATATACGAAATAACCCTGTGCGTAATTGTCGGTCAGGTCGCCGATGATTTTGATTGAATTCTTATTTGCGCCAACCGTACCGTCAGAGCCGAGACCGAAGAACATCGCGGTATAAAGACCTTCCATCGGCACAATGAACGAATCATCGACACTAAGGCTGCTGTTTGTTACGTCGTCATTAATTCCGACTGTAAAGTGATTCTTCGGTTCTTTCGCGTCGAGGTTGTCAAATACTGCCTTTGCCATCGCAGGAGTAAATTCCTTTGAGCCAAGTCCGTATCTGCCGCCGAGGACCAGCGGATAATCGGTAAACGGAGCGTATTTATCAGCCATCGCTTCGCCGATTCCTGTTCGTACATCAAGATATATAGGCTCGCCGAGTGAGCCCGGCTCTTTTGTTCTGTCCAGAATCGCTATTTTTTTGACTGTCTTTGGAATCGCAGCCATGAAATGCCTATTGCTGAAAGGCCTGAAGAGTCTTATCTTTAAAACGCCGACTTTCTGGCCTTTGGAGACAAGATATTCGACCGTTTCGTGAACCGTTTCGGCTCCCGAACCCATAATTATAATTATTTTCTCGGCATCAGGCGCGCCGACATAATCGAAGAGGTTATATTTTCTGCCGACTATTTTTTCGAACTTCCGCATCGTTTCTTCGACAATTTGCGGAACAGCCTGATGATATTTATTGACTGTTTCGCGTCCCTGGAAATAAACGTCAGGATTCTGGCTTGTGCCGGAAATCTGCGGACGGTCGGGACTCAACGCTCTTTGTTTGTGCGCCCGTACAAGCTCATCGTCAATCATCGCACGCATCTGGTCGAAACTTATCTCGTCAACTTTTTGTATTTCATGACTTGTTCTGAACCCGTCGAAGAAATGCAGGAAAGGTATGCGGGATTTCAAAGTCGACTGCTGAGCAATCAGCGCGAAATCCATTACTTCCTGTACATTGTTCGAGCAAAGCATTGCGAAACCAGTCTGCCGACAGGCCATAACGTCGGAATGGTCGCCGAAAATAGACAATGCCTGACAGGCAAGCGACCTTGCCGAGACCTGAAAAGTAGTCGGCGTAAGTTCGCCTGCGATTTTATACATATTTGGAATCATCAGCAGAAGTCCCTGCGATGCGGTAAATGTCGTTGTTAAAGCCCCTGCCGCCAAAGCGCCGTGAACTGCGCCGCTTGCCCCGCCTTCGGACTGCATTTCAGTAACACTCGGAATTGTGCCCCAGATATTCTTTTCGCCCGCCGCCGATTTTGCATCGGAGATTTCGCCCATATTCGAGCTTGGCGTAATCGGATAAATCGCGATTACTTCATTTGTCGCGTGACCGACGTGAGCCGCTGCGGTATTGCCATCAATCATTACCTTTTTAGAACTCATAACTACTCCTATTTAACTATTTAAAATTACAGAACTTATAACTTATCAAACGAAAAGACTCTCTACCCTGTCAATGGCTTAGAAAGTCAAGAATACCTGATTTTATACTTATCAGGCGAAATGGCAATTATTTTTTTCCTCCCCCTGCCGGAGAAACAAAAAGGCCGGCTAAAATAACCGGCCTTGGGCCCTGTTTATAGAATGAAAGTTTTATTTTATTTGCCGTAAATCAGTTTCAACTGTTCTTCCGTAGGCATATCAGGATAGCGTTCACCTTTTGGACCTACAAACTCCGAACCTTCTTTTTTCAGAACAACTACTGTTTTGGTGCCGTCATTTTTTGTAATTTCAAAGTTCAGCTCGCCCTGTTGCCCCCCGTTATCTCCCGTACCATACAGAAGCTTAAGCTGTTCTTCTGTTGGCAGGCTGGTATATTTTTCACCTGCCGGGCCTGTGTATACCGAACCGTTTTTCTGCAAAGTAATCGGTGTTTTGGAACCATCGCTGTTGTTAATCCAGATTACAGTATTTCCGGAGTCAACTTTTTTGGGCTTCTGGCCGTAAATCATCTGCAGTTGTTCTTTCGAGGGAACGTTTGCGTAATGTTCGCCTTTTGGGCCGACATAATCTTCGCCCTGCCTGGAGAGAACTATCGGTAATTTATTACCATCAACATAGTCTATCCAGACAGTAACACTATTTTCAGCAGACGTGTTAGTACGCAATCCGTACAAAGCCTTAAGCTGTTCTTCTGTGGGCATCGCCGGATAAAATTCATTCGATGGGCCGATAAAGCCATTGCCTGAGGGAGTAAGCGTTATCGGTGTTTGCGAACCGTTATCATTGGTAATCCAAACCGTAAAGTTAGCCGGTTTGGTCTGAACGGTTTTTATGCCGTACAATGTTCTTAACTGGTCTTCAGTCGGCATATACGAATAATATTCACCTCGCGGGCCAATATATCCGCCGTCGGAAGCCCTGGTTAGTCTGACTTCGGTTTTGGAACCGTTATCATTTGCAACCCAAATAATAACTGTTTCATCAACAATAGTTTCCCTGACAGTAGTCGTAGAGCCGAAGACGATGGTCGGACTGATTATTATTCTTCGCGGCGGGAAAATCACTACCGGCCTTATGCGAGGCGGAATAATTATAACGCCTCCTCTAAAACCGCGATGATAGTCTCGGCCGTGGCCGCCTCTCGAACGTCCGCCGAACGCAAATGTATTTTCTGTAACCGCCAGTAACGCAACACCTGCCAACACAATCAATATTAATTTCTTTGCCATTGTAAACCCCTTTAATCCCGGTATTCCTTATTAATTTTTATAGTATGACGCTTATAAACATCATTCTTATTGCATACCTCAATTTTATCTTTGTCTGTAGTAATAGTGGCCGGCCTGTGTGAAAGGTAACATAAGCGCAGCAGGTTTCTTTTGGGGAATTGAAGAAATGCTTTTTTGTAGCCACTAAGGCATCCCGATGCGTTGGGACTTTCGCTCCGCTTCAGCAAAGACACCCCGATGAGATAGCCGAAGCGGGCATCTCACAGGGCAGGCGAAGAAGGGTTACGCGGATTTTATGGTCTAAATTAAAAACTAAGAACTAAGATTTATCCGCCTAAGGCGGAATTAAAAACTAATTTCCCCCCTTGCTTTTCGACGGCGTTTAAGGATATAATACCCTTTTATAAACTACATTGCCAGTTTATATATAACATATAATCATTCTTATGATTTAAAGGGGAAAATATGGACGGTAATAAAATATCGAAATCATTAAGTTTTTGGAGACACTTTGAAGAACCCATATTAGAAGCGAATTTAAATTCCAGTAACAATTATACTACACATACTAGACAACTGCGTGATGAACCTGAACAACGAAATATATCCATCTCAGGAGGTACGTTAACGATAACGAATACAAGAGAAGAATCAGATCAAGATCCTGGAAATAAACAATATTGTGCAATCCCATCGCATGTTTCCTACGGAACTAAAACACATACATTTACAAGAGAAGAACCTGAACAAGATGAAAGTAGTCACAAATATGCTTTAATGCCTGTTAGTACAAGAGGATAAAAATGAGTGCTGAACATATTTTAGTCCTCACAAATTCGTCAGATGTTACCTCGGATTATATTTGTTCAAAGTTTAAGCAAGAGAAAATCCGTTTCTCTCGATTTAATACTGATAAAGATTGTCAAACAGCTACGTTTTCGTATAAATCAGGAGTTAGTAGGCTAGAATGGCCCCAAGGCACACTTAAACCGGAACAAATAACAACTATTTTGCTTCGTCGGCCTAAACCCGTCAAAGTTTACAAAATTGACGATATATATTCCGAGAGACATGCAGCGGGAGAATGGTCAGAGGCGATAGAAGGATTCTTAGCTCATGTTGAGGAAAAACGTTGGATCAATCATCCAGCAAGAAATAGCGAAGCAAGTCATAAAATAGAACAACTTAGTCGCTCAAAAAGCTACGGCTTAAATATTCCTCGAACCGTTATAACTAACAATATCAGCGAAGCTAAGAAATTTATCCATTCTGAAAATAATAGTGTAATTGTGAAACCATTAAACAGTGGATACATTGAAAGAGAAAGCCCAGAAAAAGATACAATTATTTATACTCGTCAGTTAAAAAAAGAAGATTATCCCTTTCTTGAAGGAATTGAATTTTGTCCCGTTCTTTTTCAAGAAATGATTCCAAAAGTAGTTGATGTTCGTTTAACAATGCTTGACGGAATTATTGTTGCCACAGGAATAAGAGCTGTCGAAGTTGACGGCAATCAACGTTTGGATATCCGACGGAATAACATGTCTGATGTGGAATATTTACCTTTAAAAGTACCGGATAATGTGTCTATATCTGTAAGGTCGTTAATTCGGAGTTATGGATTGCGATTTGCAACCCTCGATTTTGGCGTTACAAAATCAGGAGAATGGTTTTTCTTTGAAATTAACCCCAATGGCCAATGGGCATGGCTTGACTTATATGGTAAAACTGACATTGCGTCAGTATTTATTAAACAATTGAAAGGAAACTAACTTTTGAGAATTTATGATTTTCTTTCAAGTATTTTTAAGTCTCTTGAAAAATACTGCAAAATTTGCGCTAATATAGCAACCTATGTTTTTCTATTTATGCTTAATGGTGGAGGAGATTATACTTATGCCGAAGTCAAGGACGGGAAACTACATGTGAAAGAGGGCTTTGAATCTAAATTTAGAAAAAATGGAATTGTCAAATCTGCTCGTGCATATTTTAAGGAGGAAATTAAAAGAAGTCAAGTCCTCGATGAAAAAAACAAAGTGCTTCTGACTATAACAGCATTACTAGTTGCAGCAAATGCAGCCATTGCGTCTAAAATTGAACCTAAATGGCCTATTCTTATTTCTTTAATTCCAACTATCATTTCAATATTTCTTATTCTGGTTCATTTTGGCGTTCAATCTATTCCTATACCAGATTACAGAAAGTCTGAACAAGAATTAGCAAATTCATATTATGATTGCATGGAAAAATATCAACAAGCTAATTGTTTTAGGGTAGGAGTATATCTTGCCTCATGTCGTGCAACAACTTTTGGTGTTCTATTATTATTAGCTGTCTTTGTTTATTTCGCTTTCGCTAGTAAATCTTTTTCCGAAGATAAGCTTATTGAATCTATGAAAAATAACTCAGAATCAAGATTTATTTTACGTGCTCCACAAGAGGAGTACCTGAGTGGAGAAAAAAACATAGAAGGATTACAGAGTTCTATTAAGCCCTTGTCGAATACAATGAGAGATTATGTGGTAGTTATTGCTGCAATAATTGCAGGTGTATCAGCAATAATATCAGCTATTATTGCATGGAGACTTAATTCATACACGACAGAGAAGTTAAGGGGACTTAGCCTCAAAAAAGAGAAATATGACGAATTTAAAGATTTATATACTAGTACATTTTCTTTGTTTGAAAATACGATTAGACAAATTCTAGATTTTGATGAATATACTTTTGCTCAGGATTTTAGTAAAATGAATGCAAATATTCATCTTCTTGCTTCAGAGAATATTACCAAGCAATATAATCTGACAATTTTAGCTTTGGAAAGCTGGTCTTCTTTATATGTCAAAGCTTCCCCCAAAAGAATGAAGATCGGTGATACTAAGTGCATAATACTACAAGCTCCTGACCCAACCCAAAAATTTATAGAACCTGCCAAAAAAGAATATGAGCATCTGCAAGAGGAAATGGAGAAGCTATTCGACTTAATGCGAGCAGATTTGCATAAATTGCAATAAAATTAATAGTTTTGCTTTGTTTACGCCTAATGTAAGAAAAGAAGTAGTTCTCCGGCGGCCGGTAAGTTACTCAGTTGATTATTACGGAATATTTTTAGCCTGCATATTTATCAAATTTTTAAACAGAGTGGTTTATTATGCTAATAAGATAAAGTATAATATAAATTAAAGCTGCTATTCCTGAGGCAGAAATCGAGAAAAAAATAATAACTTTTGCACAATCTGATTCTGTCCATTTAGAAAATTGTTTGGCTTGGATACGATCAAAGCCTATTATAAAACTTAAAAGTTTCACAACCGATCTCAAGAGAAATCCGATTATCTGCAGAGCCCACCAAACCAGATTGAATGTATTGAACCACGCTCGTAAAGCATTTTTCTTGTAAGTATCTATATCACATCTTAATGCTATACTGATTTGTTGATAATCAAAAAGATTGAACTCGTATCATAGAGGAATTTGCTTAGGAGGAGAATTAGGTTGATTTTTAGACGAAAAAAATTCATAGATTTCGGGCCATTTCTTACAAAGGTCAGCATTAATTCTGTCATCTAAATTTCGGGATAAATAATCTTGTAATAAATTATAGAATTCCTCTAAAGCTTTTATTCTTCGCTTATTCTCCATAATCGAAATATTATGATATACTTGCATAATCTCAGAAATATTTAATCTCAGGCATTATATAAAATCTATATCTAAAGAACAACTGCTATTACATTGCTTGGCAGACTTTCTCCTGCTGCGTTAACGGCTTTAATGCGGTATTCGAACCTTGTCATTTGCGGCTGGAATAAGTTATAGGTCGTTAGCCGCAAGTTACCTGAAATTTTTCAGTCTTATAATGTAAATCCTCATTTTTACTACTGAAAAAGCCTTTTTCAAACTTTACCGTCCGAAAACCAGAGATGAAACGCTGCATATCAAGCATCATATTTCAATTCTCAAGCTTAATATGTCATATATGAAGCTTCATATGCCGTATCTTAAGCTTCATATGTCATAGATGAAGTGTCATATGCCGTATATCAAGCTTCATATGTCGTATATCAAGCTTGATATGTCGCAAAGTAAGCTTAATATGCCGCATATTAAGCATCAAATGCCGTGTTTCAAGTGTGAAATGCCCCGGTTCAAGCTTCAAAAACCTCTTGTCGAACGTAAAAAATCTTCGGGTAAATAAAAAACAGTGTTACGCCGTCGCTAAACAAGTAATCCGCCTTTAAATATCTCTGTGTTTTCTGTGTTCTCTGTGGCTATTTTTATTTGACGAGCTTTTTGAACTCTTCCATAAGCAATTTTGTATATTTGCCGGGCTTGCCGTCGGCAATTTGCATTTCGTTAAATTTTACCACCGGCACAATATCCTTGCTCGAAACAGCGATAAAAAGCTCATCGGCATTTGTGGCTTCTTCGGCTTTTGTTTGTTTTTCGAGAAGTTCAAGGCCGGCGTTTTTGTAAATTTTCAGAACAAACTGCCTTGTTATCGAAGGCAAAATATTCACAGCCAGCGGCGATGTCTGGAGTTTATCGCCGAAGATTGCGAAAAACGCGCTGGACGAGCCTTCTGTTATTCCGCCATTGTCATCGACAAATATCGCTTCATCGCAGCCTCTTTTATGAGCCAAACGTTTGGCGAGCACATTCGGCAGAAGGTTCAGCGATTTGATATCGCATCGTTTCCATCTCTTATCGGGAACGGTCATTGCCGATATGCCGGTTTGCTTTTGCCGGCTCGTATCTTCAATCTCTGTTACCATAAGAAAGAATCTTGGAGTCAGACCTTCGGCGGCGTGGTCTCTGAGGCCTGCGCCTCGTGTAATATGGAAATAAATCTTTGCGTTGGAAATGCCGCTTTTCTGCCAGGTACTTATAACCTTATCGCGGATATCATTAATATCGACGCCTTCGATTTCTATTTCGGCAAGCGAGCGTTTGAAGCGAGCCAGATGTTCTTCGATGGCGAAGAGTTTGCCGTCATAACTTCGCAGAACCTCGTAGACACCGTCGCCGAAAAATGTGCCGTAGTCAAGATATGCCGAATCGAGTTTATTCGCCTCGATGAGTTTGTCGCCAACCATTGCAAGCTGCATTATAAAAATCCCTTTAAAATCAGTTTTTCAAAGAAGCTTATCGTCCTGGCCCTTATCCGGGTCATCGTCAACCTTCCACTTTTCGCTTTCGTCGATATCCCCCATTTCCCGCTCCATATACTTGAATATCTTGTCCTGCAGCGGGGCAATCTTTTCCTGCCAATGCTGCATCCCCCGGTAAGTTACAAGGAGCATATCGAGCCGGATTAGCTGCCATTTTGCGATACATTCCGGCTCTTTGATGTTAATAAACGGGTCACATTTGAAAACCCTGCGGTTATCAGGCCCTATTTCGCAAAACTCACAGTCTTTACATTGTATCATTACTGCACCTGAAAAATAACATTTTATGCCAATCGGCACTTGCAAAAATCTATAATATCATATATCTTACCCGTTTAGAAGTTTTTAGAAAAGCATAAAAATTACCATATATGGAGTGTATTAATGGCTAAACCGAGACGCAGGCGTAAAATTGGCAGCAAGAAAAGACATAATCGCTGGAAAATCAGGCATAACAAATAATAGGCTAATCGACGTATAGTTTTCGATTTTACTTATAAGTCCGTACAGATATGACAGATGCCCTATTTCTTTCCTGATCAGTGGTTTGAATTTCTTGCCGCAAAGGGTATATTCTGGATTTTCTGTGCCCTGCTGGCAAGTTTTCTTGCCCTGTTCAAAGGCTCGGACTGGTTCGTAGAGGGGGCGGCCGGGGCGGCTAAAAAGCTCGGCATTCCCATTGTTATCATCGGCGTAACAATTGTAAGTTTAGGCACAACGAGTCCCGAAGCAACCGTTTCAATAATGGCAGCCTTTGCCGGCAAATCCGGCTTTGCGCTCGGAAACGGTATCGGCTCAATCATCTGCAATACCGCTCTTATCTTCGGGCTGGGCTGCACACTGTCGAAAATACCCGCTGACAGGTTCGTATTCAAAAGACAGGGTATGGTAAAACTCTTCTCATGTATGGGATTTGTTTTGTTATGCTACCTTCTGCTGCTTTTCGGCAGTCATTATATTTCAAGACTGTTCGGCTTTATCCTGCTTGGCGTTCTCATCTGGTATATTTTCGCCTCTTCGAAATGGGCCAAACAGCATCACGAGGCAGGCATCATTGACGAAAAAGACATAAAAGCCAAAAGGCCGCTTTTTATTCTCGCGTTGATTTTCCTTGCAGGTCTGCTTTTAGTAATCATCGCCAGCCGGGTCCTTATCGCTTCCGCAACACAGGTCTGCCTCAGATTCGGCGTGCCTGAAACTGTCATAGCCGCTACGGTAGTCGCATTCGGGACATCGGTTCCGGAGCTTACGACTGGTATGATGGGTTTGATTAAAGGACACAAGGAAATACTCCTGGGCAACATAATCGGGGCGAATATATTAAACATTTTTGTCGTTATCGGTGGCTCAATTAGTGTTGCCGGCCTTAAAATTACGCCGGCCTTTTATTACCTGCATTTCCCGTTTTTTGTGCTGGTCTTAGGCCTTTTCACCATTGCTTCAGCCGTCAGCAAGCAATATTACAGCCGCCTTTTCGGCCCTGTTTTCCTGCTTATTTATGCCGCTTATGTAGCAATCCAGTACGCACTGGGGATAAATTAAGACAACCTCTAAAGATGTCATTAATTTCTGTTTGCAATCGTCAAAAATCTATAGATAATTATAAGAACACAAACCGTCTGTATAAAAATACAAGGATGTCAAATATTTAAGGAGAAACAAAATGACAGACGCTCAAATCTTTCAGATTCTGGGAATCGCCTACCTGATAATCGGCATCGGCATACTTAGCAACCCCGATTTTTACAGAAAAATGATAAGAGACTTTACGGAAAATCCGCCGGCTATTTACCTGGGCGGTCTTATCGCCCTGGTCATAGGATGCTTTCTGGTAGTATTGCATAATAACTGGACCAAAGACTGGTCAGTTATTATTACTATTTTCGGATGGGCCGCCCTTATAAAAGGACTGTTTCTGATTATACTGCCACAGGTATCTGTCAGGTTCAGCAATGCTTTTAAAGAGATGAAGAATTTCCTGAGAATCTGGGGAATCATCGCGGCAATACTCGGCGCCCTGCTCTGCTGGCTCGGTTTTTATGCTATGTAAATAAAAAGACTTTTGCCTTTTTGCCCTTGTATTCTTATCATACTGCTATGGCGGAAAAAGGATTAGTCCAGATTTATACAGGCCCCGGCAAAGGTAAAACTACTGCCGCTCTCGGTCTTGCCCTGCGTGCATCAGGCTGGGGCAAAAGTGTCGTCATTTATCAGTTCCTCAAACCCGGCGACCTGAAACTCGGTGAACGAAGAGCCATTGCAAAGGTAAACCTGCCGATAAAAATTGTACCTGTCAATATCGAATGGAATATGAAAAAATCCCTCGGTGATAAGAAGGTAATCGAAAAGACCTTAAAGAGGATTAACCAGATTTGCGATAAAATCGCAGACGATGCGAAAAAGAAAAAATACGACGTTATAATCCTCGACGAAATAGTATTTTGCCTGTCGAAAAAACTGGTCGGCCTGGAATTGATAAAAAATATAATTAAATCAAAACAAAAATCCGTCGAGATTATCCTTACCGGTCGCGGCGCAACAAGGGAATTAATAAAACTCGCAGACCTTGTAACGGAAATGAAAGAAATAAAGCATCCATTTACTAAAAACGTTAAAGCCCGAAAAGGAATAGAGTTTTAAAATAATCGCTGATTACACTGATTAAAGGATTTTTTATTTAATACTTCAGTGAAATCTGCGTATCTGCGATTAAAAATAGGAATGAGAAAATGAACATTGCGGTAATAATTTGTGCGGCGGGAAGCAGCAAAAGATTCGTTAAAGACCAGAAACATAATCTTGAAAAAGCAAAGAAAAAACAATTTTCTGATGTCGCCGGCAGGCCTGCGTTTTTGCGAAGCGTAGAATTTTTCGCCGGCAGAGATAACGTAAAGCAGATGATACTTACCATTCCCGCTGAAGACGAAGAAATGTTTAAAATTACACACGGCGCAAACTTAAGTTTTCACGGCGTAAAATTATGCATCGGCGGAGATGAAAGATTCGAAACTGTCGCAAAAGCTCTTGTCCTTGTCAAAGACGATATTGACATCGTGGCGGTTCACGATGCTGTCCGGTGCTGCCTGACGGAAAAATGGCTGGATGACGTCTTTAAACTCGCTGAAAAAACCGGCGCTGCGATGCTTGCCTGCCCTGTCGTAGCGACGCTGAAAAAAGTCGAAAACGGTCAAATTATCGAAACTGTTGACCGAACAGGTCTTTACGAAGCCCAGACGCCGCAGGTATTTAAGAAAGATTTGCTCAAAAAGGCATACGAAAATTTGGGTAAATTGGATAAATCTAAAATCAGCGACGATTCACAGCTTGTCGAAGCTTTGGGACAGAAAGTATCGATAGTTGAAACCGATTCGTCGAATATCAAGATAACTACAAAGGCTGATATTGTGATTGCTGAAGCGATAATAAAATCCAGACCAAAACCGAAACCTCAGGGTCCTGCCGGAGCGTATTATGAAGCGGAATGGTAGGCTAATTGAATCTGCTTGACAAGCACTTAGAAGTTGATAATGTTATAACATACTAAGGAACTTGAAGTTGGAAAGGATTTGACTATGAAAAAGACTTTATTTACGACAGCTTTTATTGTTTTCACGTTTGCAGTCGTCGCTTTCGGTGCGAAAGATAAGCGATTTATGGTGGATAAACCCGGCCCGGATGTCTTCGAACAGATAACTCCTTCGGCTGCCACTGAAATTGCTCTGGCTGAGGAACTCGCGCAGAAACGCCTTGCGTATCACAAGCAGCTTGAAAAAATTAAATCCTTCTACGAACAGAGCGGCAATCAGCTCAAGCTCGAATGGGTAACAAGAGAGCTCGGCTCGCTGGACGCTATACCGCGATATCGCTATCTCCTTCAGGCCGAAGTGGCAGGCGACAAACTCCAGGCCAAAGATTCCATTCCAAAGGCCGACTTGCTCTACAAAGACGCTTTAAATATTTATAACCACACAGACCTTATTTTCCCTATTCCGATGCTTGTCAAACACGAAGATATAGCTCTTCATCATCCTACGATGTATGTCAGCAAAAAGAAACTGCAACGTGCTCTTAACAAGTGCAATGACCTGATAAGAGATTATCCGACCAGCGACAAAATTGACGATGCCGCCTATCTGGCCGGGGAAATTCATGAATACTTCGGTGATTATTCTATCGCTGTTCTTTATTACAAAAGAGCCTTCCAGTGGGATTCGCTCACACCGTATCCGGCACGCTACAAAGCAGCGAGTCTCCTGGACTATAAGCTTTCCGAAAGGGATCAGGCCCTGCCGCTTTACAGAGAGTCACTTAAAAAGGAAGCACTGTATCACAACGCCAGCGATGCAATATCGCAGAGAATTAATGAACTGGCAGGCGACCCGAATTCTGTACCAATTAAATAGACTGCTTCCGTTTTAGCGATATATACAACAGGCCTGTAACTGTACTACAGGCCTTTTTTTTGAATGATATGCAGAACGTCGAAAAAAAAACAGATGGCTTTATTAAGCAGAATAATCTTTTGCCGAGCGGCGCAAAGGTTCTTTTGGCGATTTCAGGCGGCGCCGATTCCGTCGCGCTCCTGAAAATATTTTTAAGTCTGAAACTTTCCGGAAAAATAAATAATGATTTCCATATTGCGCACATAAACCATCTGCTACGGGCGGAAAAGAGCCTTGAAGATGAAAAATTCGTAAAGGCCATGGCCCAAAAACACAAACTGCCGATAACCATCGAAAGAGTGGATGTAAAAAAATACGCAAAGGAAAACAAACTCTCGATTGAAACCGCCGCACGCAGCCTCAGGCTTGCCGCATTACGGCGAATCGCAGACAAATACAATTGCGGATATATCGCAACGGCCCATCATAAAAACGACAACGCGGAAACGGTAATTCACCGTATGCTTCGGGGCACAGGTTTTAAAGGCCTTGCAGGAATCAGACCGGCGACGGTTATAAACGGCAAAACTTTTATAAGGCCCCTCTTATGCCTTACGCGTCAGGAAATAGAAGAATATCTCAAAAATCAAAATGTTCCATGGCGGACAGACCATACAAATCTCGATTGCCGTTTTACCCGCAACCGGATAAGGCATAAAATTCTTCCGTATCTTGAAAAAAATGCGCCGAATCTGCCTGAACTGATTTTTTCGCTGTCGCAGCATTGCGCAACTCTTGCAAAAAATATAGAAAAAGATACCGACTCTGCCGCACAAATTTGCATTATTGCCAAAGATAGTTCACAGATAGTTGTCAGCTTAAAAGATTTTATCGGTTTGTACGAACCTGTTAAGGTCGAAATGATTCAATATGCCCTGCGGGAGCTTGGCTGCGGTCTGCAGAAATTCACTTCTGAAAGCTATAAAAAAATTACAGACTTTGTGAAATCAGCGCAGTCGGGCAAAACTTTAACCGTGCCGGAGAAAATAAAAATAACGAAAGGGTATGATAAGTTTTTCATTACCGCCCCATCCAAAACATCCGGCGATATGCCGCGGGAAATTATCTTATCTGTGCCCGGCAAAAATCTTTTTGGAAATCAGTTGATTGAGACTGAAATTCTGTCGGCGAGTAATCTCGACATTAAAAATATAAAAAACAAGAAAAACAATCTTGTCGAATGGTTTGACCTCGAACAAATCAGGATGCCTTTAGTTGCCCGGTCCCGGCGGCAAGGCGACAAATTCATACCTTTTGGACAGGAAAAATTTAAAAAAATCGGCAAATTTCTTACCGCTGAAAAAATCGATGTCAACAGGAGAAAAAGCGTTTTTTTGATTGAGGACAGGGAAAAAATCCTCTGGCTTGTGCCGATTCGCAGGAGCAGAGAAGCGGCAATAACAGCCCAAAAGCGGCCTGTTATGCAAATTAAAATAAGTATAACGCCTTTTAAGCCTTGACTTTATGCTAATCTGTTGGTAAAATTTCTGTTGGAGAGTACGAATATAATTTGTATTTCGGAAGGAAGGAAGAAGTATATCTATGGGGTTCTTGCCCGGAGCAGGCAATCTCAAAGGATTATTTTTCGGGCTTATAGTATGCCTGTTGTGTTCAGCTGTTTTCGGACTTATTGAACCAAATCAGGTTCTCGTATTAGTAAATCAGAACAGCCCTACGAGTATTTATATTGCAAAATTGTACCGGCAATACTATCCCGAGATAACCAATTCACAGATACTTTATCTGTCGAATAATCCAACCCGGCCGGACTTATCTCTGCCGGACTGCAGCGGAACAAACAGCACTCCAGATGATGAAATAATAACACGAGAGGAATACGAAATACTTATTGCCAACCCCGTCAGAAAATACCTTATTGAAAATAATATGGTCAACTCCATATATGTAATTATAACCACTGCCGGTCTGTCCTATAGAATAGAAGACACAACTTACAGTACGATAATAACACCGGCCGGCGGAGTCGCCTATGCCTCAAGTCTTGAAGCTTCCATAGATGCAGCTTCCGTAGAAGCAGAATTGGCGATTCTGTTCCAGAACGACCCCAATAACCCGGCAACAGTCGGTTATTTTGATAGAGTGGTCAACACTTACCAGGGATATCGCAATAGCGGAATTGAACTTTTTAATCACGATATATTAAATAACCTTAACAATCTGGACTGGCATCGCCCAAGAAAATTATTCTCAAGCCATTATCCTCCCTGGATGGAAGGTGACCTTGCAAGGTCGGAAGGTGTGCAGGGACGGAGTTTCTCGGCCGGTGATATGTATCTTACCTGCAGACTCGACGGGCCCAAAAAACAAGGCCAAAGCGCTGTTTTTGCGGTACATGATATGCTCGAAAGGTCACGAAGGGCTTCAAGCCCTGATTATGGAATTAATCCCAGTCAGGCAGTTGTCGTTCTTGACGATGCCCCCCTTGCGGTAAACCATAACTACAACCGTATATATAATGTGAATAGAGATGTCGATTATATAATATGGACAGAAGGAACTCAGCAGCCGCCGAATACTTATTATGCGGAGTATCGAGACGATTATGAGAGCGGATTTTATCAGATGAGCGGCGAGAATATTATGTATGATATTCTTAACGTCGGGACAATGGAACCGGCCGACTATCTGAAAATACTCTGTGACGAAAGGGTAGGTATCCGTACAACTCAAAACGACCTCGGGGCAGGAGAATTGGCAATAGCTGTAGCCTGTTACGGTATAAATGGTGACGAAGCCAGCAATAAATATTATATACTTTCTGCAGGACCTCAGGGCGGAGCTCTATTTAAATTGGCATACGGGGCCGTATTCTGTTCAATAGAAAGCTTCAATGCAGTTACAATGTTTTCCGATGCCTCAAGTGCACAGGCCAAGATAATAGACTTTTTAACAATAGGCGGTTGCGGTGCAATCGGTCATGCGTTCGAGCCCCTCTCCGATGCGACAATCGACACTGAGTTTATGTTTTATAATCTGCTGGCTGACAGCGATGATAATGGTTATGCGGATATGACCTTTATTGAAGCTGCATTTACAGGAATTCCTTATGTAAGCTGGAGCGAAGTTGTTATTGGGGACCCATTAATGAGGATAGCCTACGGCCCCGGCGGCCAGGCACAATCTTTAATATCTGCAGATCTTGATGGCGATGGAATACCTGCTACGCTAAGCGATTTCGCTCTCTGGTCTGATTCTTATCTATACTCTATAAATGATGAGGGCCAATCCTATAACGACCTGGCTGATTTGGATAAAAATGGAGTTGTAAATTTAAAAGATTTTGCTTATTTTGCAGGGCAATTTGAATAACTTGTTTAAAAATATATACTTAAATCGAATAATAAATAAAAAAAAATAGTTTTTTTTCTTGACTTTTTGAGATTATAACTTAAAATTATCTGTAATTATAGGACTCTGCCATTGGTATTGTAGGCGGGGTTTCGTTTCGGAGAAAATGGAAGTCGACCGGATTTTGGGTCTAAAGGAGGAAGAAGATGAGAAGTTATGGATGGTCTATCTTTGTAGTTGGAGTACTCGTTTCAGTTCTGTTTACAGTCCCCGTTAAATCAGCTCAAATCGAAGCCATGCAGTATTTTCTTACTACCGGAGACTTTTTCTTCGGTGGAGAATACGGCGGTACGATGTACGATAGAGAGTTCTTTATCGAACAAACTACTTCTGAGTCAACTTCTACAACGGGCTGGTTAAGACTCGACGATACAAGCGGAACACAATATGAAATCAAAGGCGGTTCGATATACCTATCGCCAAGCGAATTACTTTCAGATTTAAGTTACGCCAATCCAATCCCGTTTTTCAATCCTTATATAGCTCTTGGGCATTTTGCTTCAGGGGCAACTTTAACAATAGAAGGTACTCTTACCGTTCAGGGATCAACTGTCCCCATTTACACTGGTACACTTCTTGAGGCCACAGTAAATGTTAATTTCTATGGAGAAGAACAATCCATGGAATCTAACTATATTTTCTTTCAGCTGCATTTTGATACAACCGGCGGCGAGCTCTCAACTGGAACTAATGTCGGGTTTACCATCACGGACAAGTTTTATATCGATGTGGAATTAAGAAACTGCTCTCCGGCCCCTGTAACAAACTTTCAAAATGATATGGGCTATGCAGCTCCAAGCTGGTTATTAATTAATCCGATAATTCCCACACCAGAACCTGCCACTTTACTTATCTTTGGGTTAGGCGCTATAGCTTTGGTTAGAAGAAAAAAATAAGAATGGAGTCGATATTTTGACGTTCTATACGGAGAAAAAAATAAAAAATAAAAAATAAGGAGTAAGGGAAAATGTTTAAGAAAGTTCTACTGTTGAGTGTATGCATAATGTTTGTTGTAGCTGGTTTTGCTTCTGCTGCTATGGAAAAAATTGAAGTTGTACTTCAATTTGGAACAGCAAATTACTTTGATGCCAGTGAAGAAACACAAAGTATCCAAAGCACAAATGGCGCCTGGACTTATATGGATAATGGTCAGGCTCAGCAATTCAGCACGACAAATACCGGCGCAATAATTACAGGGGCGGCAGATAATTCCAGCGGAGGCATGGCGAGTGCAAACTTCAGCGGCGGAACATGGCTCGTGCAACTGTATAATGGCGCTCTTTTAGAAGAAAACCTTGTTTTCAGACTCGGCGGTACCATAGACTGGTACGTTGAAACTGAAAGCGACCTGTTTGCCAACAAAGTCGATGGTTCAGGAAAACTTACTATCAATAATTCTTTAACTATCATCGATGAAGATTTCTGGGGTACAGGAGTTACCTGGGCATCTACCAATGGCAAAAGCGCTCTCGAAACTTCAATGTCAGGCGCACAAAAGGTCGGCGGCGGCTCACTTGAAAACTATTTAACCGACTGGTATTCAGGTAACGGCACAATGGTTATATGGGCCGATTCAAGCAAGGCTGTTCCTGAGCCGGCAACAATGGCATTGTTAGCACTCGGCGGTTTGCTTTTAAGAAAACGCAGGTAATTTAAAAAGACGCAGTGCAGCGCATTCTCAGCGCTGATATAATATAGATAGCCCGAATCAGAGGCGACCCCTCTGGTTCGGGCGTGCGTTTTTACAGGCAAATCTGCTTTAAGATTTCACACCGGAATAAAGAGTAACAACACCGAAAGTCATTGGAATCTCCCGGACATCTGCGAAACCTGCTTTTTGCATTTGCCGGCAGAAATCTTCGCCTGACGGAAAAGTTTGTATCGTTTTGCTTAAATAACGATAAGCGTTAAAATCGCCGGTGATAATTTTGCCCAAAACAGGAATAATAAACCTCAAATAAACCAAATAGAACATCTTTATAACGCGATTTGATGGTATCGAAAATTCGAGTATCAGTAATTTGCCGGCAGGCTTTAGAACCCTGTGCATTTGTTTTAAACCTTCTGCTGAATCGGTAAAATTTCTTACGCCAAAAGCACAAGTTACCGCACCAAATTGTGAATCTGTAAATGGAAGGTCGACAGCATCGGCCTGTTTCAAAGTGATTTTGCCGGCTAAATTTCGGCGGGCAGTTTTTCTGGCTGCAATTGTCAGCATTTTCCCCGATGTATCAATGCCGACGGCAGAGGAAATATCGCAGCCGAGGTCGAACAGGGATAACAGTAAATCGCCTGTGCCGGTTGCCGCGTCCAGAATATTAAGTCCTTTGCCGCCTCTGAGAGATTTCGCCAATCTGCGGCGCCAGAATGTATCCATACCAAACGATGAAATCCTGTTGAAAATATCGTAGCGACAGGCGATTCGGTCAAATAATTTATGAATATCGGTACGCGACGGCTCTGAGAACATACAATTACTTTTTATGCATTAAATTCAGCTCTAATTCTATAGCTAACGGAAATAATACATTATTCTCAAGATGAATATGTTCACTGAGATGGCTTTCAATATCTTTCAGGCCGTCATAAAGCGATTTTAGGACATCGCCGGAGCCGGTGGGAAGTTTATAGTCGCCTGTTATAGTGTGAAGTTTCTTAAACATAACGCTTTCAGTCTGGTCGTGTTCATATTCCATTCGGCTGATTGGATTTTTTATACTGCCGGTGTGGATTTGCGGCTTGGGGCCTCGATTTTTGTCAAAATCGTCCATCTGACGAATATAAGGGATAAGTATTTGTTCTTCGCTGTCAAAATGTTTCCCCAATTTAGTCCTGAAGTCCGGGAAAAAATCCTGCAAAGAACTGATTATAGCGAAATTCTCATCTTTGTGCAGCCCGGCCGCCTGCTCAAGTAACGTCTGCAATTTCAGCAATTTTTCTTTCATCAGGGAATGATGCTGCTGAATATATTCGGCTAATTCTACCAAAGACGTTTTTGACCAGTTTTTACGATACATACAAACTTCCCGTAAAACTTTATTTTTAATCTGTCTTTATTATATCATCAGACGGCAGGTTCTGTACGATTTTTTCGCCCGGCTTTAGAACCAGGAACTCTTTATCGTTCCAGTCGCCGTTAACAAGCCTCTGCATCAGACCTGAATCGCCTTTTATTTCATCGTAGTTCCAGCCGAGAAACTCGGCGCAGCGTCTTGTATATTCTTTATACTCGTCCGACTCGCCAAGACCCCAGTCCACATACGTAGCCCAATTGTATTCTCTCATCCATTTCTCTTCGATTTCCATTAAATACTTAGCGTTATCCTCGCCGTATTTTTCCTTATACTCCTTAAGCGTTCCTTCGTAACGTTCTTTTCCGGGCTGCCAGCTCGACTCTATCCAGCCGGGGCTATACCAATAAACGCCGCGATGAGCATCGAAGTATTCCTGATATTTATCCTTTGAACCCAAAAGCAGAGTAACGCAGTCGTGTCCTCTGGGTACAACAAGCGGTATCTTCGCAGACAGGCCCACAATTCCATTACTGCAGAGGCCATACCCCAAAAGCGAGGCGTCATAAGGCTGGCCCTGAATGTCGCAGGTACAATCGAGCGCTTTCTGAACTTCGCTCCGAAGTTTATCAGGTGTGTCGTGCAAACCCTGCGGCATCAAAACTATATCGATAATATTCTTTGAGCGGGCGGCGCAGAAATATGCTTCTCTTTGTATAACTTTACAGACTATAAATTGTAGCTTCATTACTTTGACTTTAACTCGATTGTATCGGTGATGCGTTTACCGTCAGCGGTGAAACAGACTGCCTGCAGAATATAAGTTTTATCGCCGGTGAGGTTAATATCGAGACTCAGCTCAAACTTATAGCAATGCAGAAAGTCCTGCCAGAAACTCTGATTCTTTGCCGCATCGGTCAATTCAATGTCCGGCCAGAGATAAAGACGCGTACCCATCGGGTCGGACGAACGCGGGGTATACTCATATAATTCAAACCGCCAAACCCCTGCCGCCTTCATTCTTGAATCGAATTGGTCGAACACGTCAATATAGGCCAAAATCTGCCAGGAAGTAGTAAATTCCGTGAGCTGATTAAACTTAATCTTTTCAGAAGTGAAAAGGCAGGTCTTCTCGAATGTTTTGGAGTATAAATCCGACGACTGGGTTTGCTGGACCTGTTCACAGCCAAACAGAGAGAACATAAGAATCGCAGCGAAAAAGGAAATTATAAATCGCATCATAAATCCTCATTAAGTATATGGCCAAAGCGGTGTTTTTTGGTCTTCAGATAATTTCTATTATGCGGGCCGGGTTCAGCCATTAACGGCACCTGCTCGACAACCTTGATTCCATAAACTTCAAGGCGGGAAATCTTCTTTGGATTATTCGTCAGGATTTTTACCTGCTTCAGGCCTAAGTCTCTTATTATCTGGGCGCCAATTCCGTAATCCCGCCGGTCGGCACGAAAGCCGAGCTTAAGATTGGCATCGACGGTATCAAGGCCTTCTTCCTGCAGTTTATATGCGTGAAGTTTATTTGCAAGTCCAATGCCCCTGCCTTCCTGCCGGAGGTAAATTACGGCGCCAACACCGGCTTTTTCAATCATCTGCATCGCGGTAATAAGCTGATAGCCGCACTCGCATCTTTGCGAATGGAACAAATCGCCGGTGAGGCACTCCGAATGTACCCTTACAAGCACAGGTTCTTTGGTAATGACAGGATTTCCATTTTCATCGAGCTTGCCTACATCGCCTTTGCACAGGGCCAGATGCGGTTCAACTTCTGTTATGCACTTATATGCGATGAGCTGAAACTCGCCATAGTCGGTCGGCAGAAAAACCGATTGTATCCTTTTTACCTGGCTTTCACGCTGAAGGCGGTATTCAATCAATTTTGCTATGGTTGTGATTTTTAGATTATGTTTTTTACAGAAATCCAGAAGCTGCGGGACGCGAGCCATCGTGCCGTCTTCGTTCATAATTTCACAGATAACGCCTGCCGGCTTCATACCGGCAAGACTCATCAGGTCAACCGCTCCTTCGGTCTGGCCTGCGCGGATAAGCACTCCGCCTGTTTTGGCACGCAGCGGAAAAATATGTCCCGGCCGGACAAGGTCTGCCGAATGGACTTTATCCGCTATCGTAACTTTTATTGTATGAGCCCGATCCGCAGCACTGATACCCGTGGTAATTCCATCCCTGGCATCTATACTTACGGTAAAGGCAGTGCCGAGGCGGGCGGTATTTTCGGCTGCCTGAGAATGAAGATTGAGCGAATCGCATTTTTCGCTGGTCAAAGGCAAACATATCAAGCCCCTGCCGTGCGTCGCCATGAAATTTATAATCTCAGGCGTCACAATCTCCGCTGCGCAGACGAGGTCACCTTCATTCTCCCTGTCTTCATCGTCGACAAGGACAATCATTTTACCTTTTTTCAGGTCTTCTAATATTTCCGGAATATTACTGAATTCTGCCATATAACTTTCTATTGTTTATTATTCTCAAACTGTTCAATATACCTTGTTCCGGCATGAATGTAAATAAGCGTTGCGATTATCGCAGTTCCTGCCGCCGACCACCATAAAAATCTTAAAAACCAAATCCAGCCCGTTAAGGCCTTTGAAACTTCCGGTGCAATCAGAATCGCCGCGACCATAGTAAGCTGCAGTACCGTGGCGACCCTTCCTATGTACGCGGGAAATATTTTCACCTGGAAAGTAAGAAAATAAAGTATCAAAAAGCCCAGCAGAAGAAATAAATCCTTGCCGATAATCAGAACTGCAACAGTAGGCGGAAGCTGAAAATCATCTATTTTAGTTGCATTAATCGACAGAAGCACGCAGGCGCAGGCCATAAGAATCTTGTCTGCCATCGGGTCGAGAAACGAACCGAGACGCGTTACCTGCTTTTTCTTTCTTGCAATATAGCCGTCGTAAGCGTCGCTCAATGCCATAATCATAAAAAGCAGCAGCGATACATACCGCATAGTTGTGCCTGTTCCGGGATGATTGACTTTGAGCATACAGATAACAAAAGGGATAATCAGCAATATTCGAAATATCGTTACCCTGTTGGCGTGGTTCAGCGTCATACGGTTGCGCCTCCGTCGATATTAATTATTTGCCCCGTGATATAATCGTTTTCGATTAAAAACTTTACCGCTTGTATGATTTCCTGTGGCGAGCCGGTACGTCCTGCCAGAATGCGGGCGAGTATTTTTTTCTTCAATTTCGCGGAAGTGCCTTTCTGCCAGTTTATAATGCCCGGCGAAACGGCATTTACCGTAAAATCGGGTGCAAGCTCTTTGGCGAGCGATTTTGTCGCGGCAACCAGGGCCGCCTTCGAAGCGGAATAAATGCTAAAACCGGCAGGCGGCCTTTGGACAATAACATCAGTAATGTTTATTATCTTGCCGACGAGTTTCCCCCTGCTTTTTATTTTCTTCCCACTACGGACGATTTCGACAAATTTCTGAGACATTATCATCGAAGCGGTAAAATTAATATCGAATGTTTGCCTGATATATTTACTTGAGATATCTTTTATAGTTTTTTTTTCAAAAACCGCGGCGGCATTGATTAATATCTGCGGGGTTGAGAATTTTTTGAGATGAGCAAAAACTTTTATGATATTTTTCGGCTTTGTGAGGTCTGCCTGAATAAAAATGCTATTTGTCACTGCGAGCCCCTTTGGGGCGAAGCAGTCTCGTTTTTTAAGCGATAATTGAGATTGCTTCATCGTCTCGATTTCATCGGGACTCCTCGCAATGACATTTCCAGTGATACTTTTAATCTTTCGCTCAAGTTTTTTTGCCTGTGCGGAGTTTTTATGATAAATGCAGACGCAGTTTGCTCCGGCCTCGGCAAGGGCCAGAACCATCGCCTCGGCAAGCTTGCCGGTAGCACCTGTGATTATCGCAGTTTTGCCTTTAATATTCATAATTTTCCTGTCATTTCGAGCGAAGGCCCCTTAGAGGCCGAAGTCGAGAAATCTGTTTAAAAGAGATTTCTCCACTTCATTCGTCCCGACATCGGGACTCATTCCGGTCGAAATGACCAACAATCATTTTAACCGCAATTTGCGACTATTAAAAGGGGTTTTTCGCTTGCCGGGCAAATACCATTGGGTATAATCCGAAATATGACACATTTAAGCGTAAATCTGAATAAAATCGCCCTTGTTCGCAACTCACGAGCGCTTGGCATACCGAGCGTTACGAAGGCGGCAAAGACCTGCATCGCGGCCGGTGCCTATGGAATAACAGTCCATCCGCGGCCGGACGAGAGGCATATAAGATACTCCGATGTTTGTGAATTGAAACCAATCGTAAGCAAGGTTGAATTCAATATCGAAGGTAATCCACTCGAAGGCAGATATATGGAAATAATGGCTCTAATCAAGCCGACGCAGGCGACACTTGTGCCGGATGTAATCGGCGCGGTAACGAGCGACCACGGCTGGGACTTGAATGAAGAAAATATAAAGAAACTATCGCCTGTTATAAATAAGCTTAGCGAACTTGGCATCAGGATAAGTCTTTTCGTTGACCCTGTGATTGAAATGGTAGAAAAGGCAAAGCAAATCGGGGCCGACAGAATTGAGCTTTATACCGAGCCGTTTGCCAGTGCCTTTGCGGAGAAAAAAAATCTCAGGGAACTTACCGCAAAATACGCGGCAGCGGCTAAAAAGGCTGCTGAAATAGGACTCGGCATAAATGCCGGTCACGATTTGAATCTTGATAATCTGGCGTTTTTCTGCGAAAATGTAAAGCCGGTGATGGAAGTCTCGATAGGACACGCTCTTATATCGGATGCGATTGATATGGGACTGGCTAATGCCGTCAAGGAGTACTGCAGAATACTTGAGAAAAGTGGATAGTAAATTTAAGATGATGTTATGGGTATAGGTATCGGTAAGGTCGCGTTATCGTTATTCGTTGTTGTGTTTCGTTAACACCAGCACCACAACGAAACCGAAACACAAGACGTTACCATTACCCATACCGACACCTACAAATTTATTTTAAAAATGTTCAATATAAATAGTGTTAATTTACGGTTAAGAAGAATGGGAGATAAGAATGTTTAGTGGAGCAATGGTAGCTTTAATAACGCCGTTCGACGGCGGCCAGGTCGATTTCAATACTCTTGACGAACTTGTCCAGTTCCAGCTCAAAAGCGGTATAGACGGTATAGTGCCCTGCGGCACAACAGGCGAATCGCCGACGCTGAGTCATACAGAACACAAACAGGTTATCGAACGCGTTGTGAAAACTGTCGGCGGAAAAGTACCCGTAATCGCGGGCACAGGCTCAAATAGTACGGCTGAGGCGATTGAGCTTACGGCATTTGCGAAAAAAGTCGGAGCCGATGCATCGCTGCAGGTAACGCCCTACTATAACAAACCGACGCAGGAAGGTTTCTTCCAGCACTTTTCGGCGATAGCCGAAGAGGTCGATTTGCCTGTGGTTCTCTATAATATACCCGGCAGATGCGGAGCGGGAATGACGCCTGAGACGATTGCCAGGCTGGCAAAAATCGAAAATATCGTCGCAGTAAAAGAAGCAACGGGACAGTTGGACTTTTCGAGCCAGATAGCGAACCTTTGTGATATTACAATTCTGTCCGGCGACGATTCGCTGACGCTGCCGATATGTTCGGTCGGCGGAAAAGGCGTAATCAGCGTTGTTGCCAATGTCGTGCCCGGCGATGTGAAAGCTATGACGGATTTGATACTCGAAGGCGATTTCGTATCTGCAAGAAAATGGCACAATAAATTATTCAAACTTTCCAAAACGATGTTAAGTCTTGCGACAAATCCTATACCGGTAAAAGCCGCGATGGCGATGCTCGGCATGGCTTCGGAAGAGATGCGTCTGCCTATGACGCCGCTGGATGACTCGCAGAAAGAAACGCTGCGTAAACTGCTTAAAGATTACGGCCTGAACGCCTAAAATAAATTTCACTATAAAAATACTCAAAGGAAACAGTTTAAAGGAGAGTCTGATGAAACGAATCCTGTTTTCCATAGTGTGTATTTCTATTGTTTCCGCTGCCTTTGCCGAACCAAATGTACCGGATATGAACACTCAATTAATCCAGGCTGCAAAAAAAGGCGACCTTGCGGCCGTACAAAATCTGCTGGATAGCGGTGCCGATGTAAACGCCAAAAGAAACATCGATGGTGTTACAGCCCTTATATGGGCGGCATTGAACGGGCGTACGGAAGTCGTTAAACTTCTTTTGGAAAAAGGCGCTGATGTTAATGCCGTATCCGACAGCGGCCTGACCGCCCTGGATGCGGCAAAAACTCAGGGCCATACTGACATTGTGCAAATACTAAAAAGACCAAACATGGCTATTCCTGTCACAAAAAATGTATCGGACTCGAACACTGAAAATTCTGCTCTGTACAAAGCGACCTATGAAGGCAATCTTGAAGAGGTTAAATCGCTTATTTCCAATGGCGCCGATGTCAATGCCAGATGGCCGAAGCGATTTGATTCTTCGCCGCTGCACTTTACTGTCAGTAAAGGGCATGAAAATATGCGCACATTGTTCGAAATTTCCGGGTTCAAGGCCGATGAGATAAAAGATAGAACAAAAGATGTAAACTATCCCAGATTATATGCGGATATAGTCTCTTTGCTGATTGCCAACGGCGCAGATATCAATGCGAAAGATTCTTTCGGCTGGATGCCTCTGCATACCGCAGCCCAATTCGGCTATTCAGATATGGTAAAACTGCTTGTTGCCAAAGGTGCAAAAATCGATGTTTTTACAGCTTCAGCGATTGGAGATATCAATGCCGTAAAAAGTTTCATAAATAAAGACCCAAACGAAATTAATTTCACAATAAATGGCTATACTCCGCTACATGCAGCCGCACAATGCGGTCGAATGGAAGTAGTACAATATTTAATTGAGAAAGGAGCTGATATCAATGCCGGGTATCCCCAAAAACCTACGCCATTATTTAGCGCAACGACTAAAGGTAATGTTGCTATTTTAGAATTACTTGCCAGCAAAGGAGCCAAATTAGACAGTGAAGAATTTCTCCCGTTGTTTGGCGCAATATGGGCACAAAATAAAGAAGCAATTGATTTTCTCATATCTAAAGGTGCAGATGTCAATGCCAAAGACAGCCGTGGAGCTACCGCCCTGATTATGGCAGCAGATATGGGCTACTATGATATTTGCGAATGTCTAATTGCTAAGGGCGCTGATGTAAATGCAGAAGATAAAAATGGCGGAAATGTTGTAACATCTGCATATATGAAAGAACATTTGGATGTAGTCAAACTGCTGTTTGAAAAAGGAGCAGATGTCAATGAAAAATACAAAGACGGACAGACTGCGTTAATGGTAGCTTCTGAAGACGGGCACCCCGATATAGTAAAATTACTTATAGAAAAAGGCACTGATATTAATACTAAAAACAACAATGGCAAAACAGCGTTAGATATAGCAAAAGAGAAAAACCATACCGACATCGTGCAAATACTTGAAAAAGCTTTAGAGGTTGATAAATTCCCGCTTTGTAATGCTGCTAATAGAGGTAATATAGAAAAAGTCAAAGAACTTATCGCAAAAGGATATAATGTTAACGAACGAGATGACGCCAACTGGACGCCTCTTCACAGGGCTATTCAATCAGGCAATAAAGAAATAGCAGCGATTCTTATAGCTAACGGCGCAGATGTAAATGCAGAAAATAACATCGGCGGTATTCCCATAATGCTGGCTGTCATACGAGATTATAACGACATATTTGAGATGCTCCTCGCAAAGGGGGCACAAAGAACGATTTATGTCGCAGCCGCACAGGGAGATATTGAGGAAGTTCGGGCATTGTTGAAAAAAGACCCAAACCTGATTAATACGCCGGCTAAGAATGATGGCTGGAGTGCACTGCACTGGGCGGCATATATGGGACATTGGGATATGATTAAGTTTCTTATTGAAAATGAAGCAGATACAAATATCCGCGCCATTAGAGAAAACAGCGGCGGCGAGGCTACTCCTTTATTCTGGGCTGTGCGTAAAGGCCGTTTGGATGCCGCAAAATTTCTCATTGACAAGGGCGCCGATGTTAAAATTAAAATAAAAGGTGGTTCAACAATCCTGCACTGCCCTGGGACCTTTGAAACTGCCAAATTGCTCGTTGACAATGGTGCTGACGTTAATGCGAAGGATGATCACGGAATGACGCCGCTGCACAGCATCGCTGACAGAGGCGGCCTTTATGTAGTGCAGAATGTTCTTTTCTGGAACAATGGCGGTAACGCAAATACATGGAAAACGGATTATGATAAATACCGTGATGCCGCGGAGAAGGTTACTGCCCAAATAGCAGCGATGTTAATAGCCAAAGGCGCTGATGTAAATGCAAAAGATGAAAAAGGCAATACGCCGCTTTCTAATGCCAAAGCGACAAATAATAAAGCCTTAATTGAATTGCTTGAAAAATATAATACGACCGCTGCAAGCGGAGAGCTATCGGCAGAACAAACATTGGATTCATCCCTAAATATAGATTGCGGTATCTTATATTGTGCTCGCGATGAAAAAAATAATGTTTCGGATATTTTCATAGCTGACCCCAAACTGCACACAAAAATAAATCTGACTCGCGGCCGGCTTAAAACCGAAGGATGGAGTCAGCCATGGGAACCTGTAGGTTCTCCTGATGGACAAACTGTTGTGCTTCGCCAATTTAAGCGTCTTGATAATGGGAAAAAAATTGAAAACAGGATTTGGCTGCTCGATATGAAAGACCAGAGCCTGCAACAGGTGCCCGGCAATTTCGGTCGTGCAGGCGGGTTTGCATGGTCGCCGGACAGTTCTTCGTTTGCTTTTTACAATGAAAACGAAATCACCGTCTGCGACAAAAAAACACTCAACCTTAAAACCGTGGCGACTGAAGGCGATACGTTCTGTTGGTCGCCGGATGGTCAATGGCTGGCTTTCACGAAAAAAAATGAGAATACTTATGCGCTGCAACTGACATCACAGAAAAATAATGAAAAAAAACAGGTAACTACCGGCCTTGATACAGATAATATCTGTTGGTGCCCGGATTCCCAAAAGCTTGCTATTATAAAAAATAGTCAACTTTCCATAGTATTATTGAATGGTGAGATTCAAAAGCAGTATGGCCAGGCCAGCAATATCTATAGCTGGTCACATAATGGAGCATACATTGCTTATGGAACAAAAATATCTGAAAAACAAAGAAGCTTACGGATACTGTCATTGGCGGATGAACAAAAAATGCAAATCGACTTTCCCGGCGATAATTCAAACGGTATCTGGTCGCCTGAAAGCGATTTGCTCGCGTTCTGGAACATGATGGGAAGCGATACAACTTTGATGATCGTCGGACCTGATGGCAAAAATACTCAAAAAGTAGATTCACCGCATTTGTCAGGTTTTATGCCGCCTTCGTGGCTTCCTGTTCGGCAAACTAAACAGGGATATCAGGACGAAAACAAAATAAAGATCCCTGCCGTGAACGAACCCGGTTCACCCAACAGCATAACATTCAAGTCCGTCGAACCGGCTCCTAACGCCTTCGATGCGTGGTGCCTTGAAGGAATGATACCTATCGGAGACGCCAACGCAGTGTTTTGGTATGTTGTTATCCAGCCGGATGGTCAGGAGTGCGAAAGACGAGATTTCCCCAAATCGGCCGTGAACAGGTATTATAAATCGTACTTCAAGCCCGGCTCTTCAAAATGTACCCCTCGCGTTTTTTACAATAAGTCTATAAAAGTTTGTGTTCGAGCTGACAAAGACAGCGTTGTTTTCGAACAATCAGATATTGATTTTTTTAAATTCCAATTTTTCAAAAAAAATGCCGCTGGCCAGATAGACTGGAATCCATTTAAAACAATCAACGCAGTCCTTGAGCCATAAAACGGAGATATTATTTCGCCTTTTCCTGTTCGTAGTTTACCGCTCGAATAGGATAAGGAATTATTATTCCTTCTTTGGCATATCTCTCATGCAGTCTCTTCACGAATTCGTGCTTAATTATATACTGGTTCACAAACTCGCTGGTCCTGAGGATTACTGTAAAGTTTACACTGAAATCGGCGAATGTATGATACCTGATAAACGGCTGGAAATCCGGAACCCCTCCGGCGACTTCCTTCATTACTTCTTTGCCGACTTCGCAGGTAACGGCCTCGACTTTCTTTAAATCGCTGTCATAATGCACGCCAACATTTACCAATACCGCCATTTCCTTGTCCGGCATACAATAGTTTGTAGCGATGGCCTTGGTCAATCTCTCGTTTGGAATCAGAATCACGTTGTTGGGCAGCGTTCTTATCTTGGTCGCACGCCACGTAATATCGATGACATATCCTTCTTCACCTGTATCCAGCTTGACGTAGTCGCCGACTCTGATTTGCCTGCTCATAGTAATATAAAAACCTGCAAAGACGTTCCCGAGCGTATCCTGAAGGGCTAAAGCTACTGCTAAGCCGCCTACGCCCAAAGTGGCGAGAATCGGCGTTATGGAATAACCAAGTGTATCTATGATAATCAGAATTCCAACCGCGAAAATCGCAACGCGGGCGATGTTTTCGGTCAGTGAGGTCATAGGCATAACCGATTCGAACTTATTCGAATACGCCTTTATCACTGCCGTTGATAAGCTAATCGTTACCAGGATTACAGAAAAAATACCCAGCGACAGAAGAATCTTGCCGGCAATATGAACCACATTCTCCGGCAGATGCGAAAATTCCATCGCAATATAAATACCCAGCATTAGAAACCATATTATGAACGGACCTTTTACAGAGGAAATTACCGCGCCGTTGATTTTCAGTTTGGATTTCATCGACCATCGCACAAACCGTGAGAACAGGACCCCTCGGATGAGATATCCGATTATAAGAGTTACAAGCACAATTGCCGCGGGTATCGCTATTTCGAAAAGAAATTGTCTCAGATGGTTATCTGCCTTTAAAAACGTATCACTAAACATGGTAATTCCTTATTACAAGTTTTCTGCTGTTTTTCTGCTTTAGGACGATTTTGCTTCCGAATAAATTTTCAGCAGGTCATTTATCATTGAACTTACGGAATTATTACTGCGCAGATAATTCTGGGCGGCAGAGGCTGTCGATTGGGCCAAAGCCCTGTCGTCGAGAAGTTTGCCAAGCGATGAATAAATACTTAACTCATCGCTGCCGTCAAATAAAACAGCGGCAGAACTATCCTGCAGAAACTCCTCAACATTATTTTTGTCGGCAGCTATCGCAAGTCCCGCACCGGCGGCTTCAATCACCGCAGGGTCGAATTCGCTCAAACGGCAGGAATGAATGAATATATCACAACCGCGAAAAACGGCACGTAAAGGCCTGATTAACGGCGTAATGCTGACCGTCTGAACAAGACCTGTCGATTTTACAAAAGCACGAATTCGGCCTTCGGCCCGCCCCTGCCCCATAAAAATCACAACAAACTCGTAGCCGTCGACTGACAAGTGCCTGATTGCACCGAGCAGCGGTTCGTAATCACTGAATTTATCGAAGGGGCCGAGAACTATCATGCTCGGCAATCTTTCAGGTTTTGAGAAACAGACGCATCTCTCATCGGCGAATGTACCGATATTCACCTGTGATATTTTTTCTCGCGGAAGACCACTTTGTTCCAACCGTCCGGCAACACGGCCTGACGGAACAATAATCCGCTCAAAACCTTTTTTTATAATCATTTTCGCAGGAAAACCTATATGGCAGGAATTTATGGTAATTACAGCCGGTATATCAAAATGTTCGGCAAGCCATTTGGCAAGCAATACCTTCGACGTGCCGTAACAGTGAATTATGTCAGGCTTGATTTTTTCAATACGCTCAATCAGTCTCCTGCGGTTCTGCATAAAAAACAATGGAAATCTCAGCGCCGGATGCTCGACTACCCCGACACCGGGAAAAAGAAAAGATTCAATATCACTGGCAGGCGGAACAACTATCGCGGAAATTATGCCCTGAGCTTCAAAACCAAAAAGCAAATGCCGAACTGACGAACAATACTGTCTGATAGTATTGATATCGGAAATTATCAACGGACGAATAGTTCCGGCTTCGCTTTGGCTTTCTGTTATTGTTTCGTTTTGCAGCATAAATCAGCTTATCATCTTTTCAAGTTTTTCGTATTCGCCGCTTTTCATATGGTAACTGTGTGAATCGTCGGGGAAAACGCCCTGCTTAATCTGCCTGTCATACAGAGCAATCGCTTCGATAGTTGCTTTGCCGATATCCGCAAAACTTTTTGAAAACTTCGGCATCGTCCCGTCTTTAAGATTCAAAATATCCGGCAGAACCAGAACCTGTCCGTCGCAGTCCGGCCCTGAACCGCAGCTTATCACCGGAATCGGCAGTTTCTCTGTAATTATTTTCGCCGCCTCTCTGGCGGTACCTTCCAGCAAAAGCATTAAAGCTCCTGTTTGATACATCTGCTCGGCAAGTGCGATAATTCCCGCAGCCACCTCGGCTGTCGTACCCTCCGCCTTATAACTGCCCGTCTGCGGCCTTATGCCGAGATGAGGCATAACAGCAATACCGGCATCGACGACGGCCTTAATCGTATCGAGATGAGCCTGGACTATCTCGATTTTTACGATATCGGCGCCGCATTCCTGAACAAATCTCTTGGCATTTTTTACCGTTTCAGCAGTGCCTGTTTTACAGCCCTCGAAAGGCATATCCGCTACCAGCAGCAAATCCGGTGCGGCACGTCTGATTCCGGCGGTTATAGCCGCCATAAAATCCATCGTTACCGGCAAAGTGCTGTCAAAACCGAGTATAAATTGCGATGCTGAATCACCTGCCAGCAGAACATCTACGCCTGCAGCGGCGACAAGCTTTGCGCTGGTATAGTCATAACAGCTTACCGCGGAAAACTTCAGCCCTTGCGCTTTGGCCTTACATAATGTCGAAATGGTTATCTTCATATATACACTTTTACATAATAGGTTTAGATAACTTAAGGATATGTAAGAAAAAGGCTGTTGGCAAGCAGATTTTATAGGTCCATACACGCATTCAGCAAACTATCCGGATAAAAAAGTGAATTATGCCAAAAAATTACAAAAATTACTTGATTTAACCAAGCAGATAGTCATAATTCCCTAAATAATTTTGGGATATCAAACCGAACCTTAATGTTCGGCATACATGAGCTTTTCATCACCCTCCTCCGAAGCCAGGCTCTTTTTATTGGGGTCTGGCTTTCTTGATAAAATCAATTGACAAAATAGACAATACGGGAGACTTGGACGAAATCCTATTTGAGAGATTTAATCGGCACAATGCGGCACATTGACTTTGTTAAGTCTTTAATATATAATATATTTATATGAAAAAAGTAATAAAAGTCATAATTTTTATGTTTTTGATTTGTGGTTTTCTTTTCGGAAATACCTCATCCGTACCACAATATTCTAACCATTCAAATCCATCTTATATATATACGCCGCAATCTGATGGGACTCTACCTGTAATACTGACATCAAAGAATCGACACGATAACCATTTCGACAGATACCGCCTCGCCGACATTTCGACCGTTAATTTTATCGGCAAAGTATCTCTTAAATTGCTGTGGTATTCTGATAATGATAGCGGCTGCAATAATCAGTGCCGGAAAAGTCTCTTTTACCAAGACTGTCTGCTTCAAATTTAATCACTCCATTTTTTCTAAAACACAGTTATATGCTAAAATCGTCCCTTAGGGCAATACTCTGCTCCGGGCGGCGAATTATTAAAATGCGTCTGACTAAAATAGAAATATGGAGTGAAATATATGAAAAACTCATTTGAATATATCGAAAAATTAATTAATGAAAATAATGTCGAAAAAGCACTCGATATACTTAACCACAATCCCGACAGGTCTATATGGTTTCAAAATGCCCGTGCGGTTTGTCTGATGCGATTGAATTCTCCCGGAAATGCCGTAAAAACTCTTACGTCCATCGTATATCCCAACAGTTTCGTGATGATAAATCCCGATGCGCCGGACAAAATCAAACTAAACATGGCCGAAGCAATGCTGCTGACAGGGAATGTGGCTGGAGCCGTTAAATTAATAGAAAACAGTCCACAGGATTGTCCATTGCGAAATAAACTCGAAACAGCCATTAAAAAATGGAAGCTGTCATTGCCTTTCTGGTCTCGTTTAGCGATTACATTATTTGGGACATTACCCTACGATAGACCTATTGCTGTTGAACGTCCCTATGGAGTCATTTAAGGCTATATAGCAATACAATCATTCTTAACAATTAAGGGCAGCTCTAATAATTGCTTTTGAGCAGAAGAGCATAGGTTCTCTGTTTGAAGCCTGGATTTCTCGATAAAATAAATTGACAAAATATACAATACAGGAGACTGGGGCGAAATCCCATTTTAGCTTCAAAACAAAGAAACTTTCGCTTTTTTTTAACAATATTGTAATTTATTGCTTTTTGACTACAATTTCGTATGCTATATTTGTATGTTATAGTCAAAGAGAAAAAAATATGGCAGTCAAACTATCAAAGGAAGTACAGTTGTTAGGCGATATGGCCAGGGCCTTTGCCGAGTCCCTCGACCTTGAGTTTACACTCAAGGCCATCCTGAAATCTCTCGATACACACGTCAAACTGCAAAGAGGAACGATTACCCTGCTTGACCCCGGAACGGAAACGATAAATATAAAAGTGGCGCACGGCCTGAGTGAAGAATCTAAACAATTAGGCAGTTATAAAATCGGTGAAGGCGTTACGGGTACTGTTGTTCAAACCGGCAAAGAAATTGTCGTGCCGGACATTTCAAAAGACAACAGATTTCTTCACAAAACTCATTCCAGAAGTCAGGCACATGGCAAACAAATCGCCTTTTACTGTGTGCCGATAAAACTCGAAGGCAGAACAATCGGAACTCTCAGTGTCGACAGACAGGTTCAAAAAGACGATGACGTGGAAGCAAATCTGAATCTCCTGAATGTCATAGCGACAATGGTCGCACAAGCGGTAAAACTCAATAAACTTGTCGAATCCGACCGAAGACAGCTTTCAGAAGAAAACCTGCGGCTGAGACAGGAATTAAAAACACACTTCAATATAGACAATATGGTCGGCACAAGCAACGCGATGAAACAAATTTACCGCCTTATCGAACAGGTCGCCGACAGCAACGCTACCGTCCTGATTCGCGGAGAAAGCGGAACCGGCAAAGACCTCGTCGCTCACGCAATCCATTATAACAGTAACAGGGCAAGTAAGCCTTTCGTAAAGGTAAACTGCACCGCCCTGCCGGAAACACTGCTCGAAAGCGAACTGTTCGGCCATGAAAAAGGCTCTTTTACAGGGGCAACCGAAAGAAAGGCCGGCAGATTCGAAAGAGCAAACGGCGGTACAATATTCCTCGATGAAATAGGCGATTTTTCCATAAATCTGCAGGTTAAATTGCTCAGGGTTATTCAATTCAGAGAGTTTGAACGAGTCGGCGGAACCGAAACTATAAAGGCAAATGTACGCATTATCGTTGCTACAAATAAAAATCTCGAAGAACAAATTAAGGAAAAACTCTTCAGAGAGGACCTCTATTACAGGATAAACGTTTTTCCAATTTATCTGCCGCCGCTTAGAGAACGAAAAGACGATATCATGCTCCTGGCCGATTATTTCCTTGAACAATTCACGAAAGAAAATAACAAAAGAATCACACGCATCTCAACGCCGGCAATCGAAATGCTTACAAGTTATCACTGGCCGGGGAATATAAGGGAACTTGAAAACTGCATGGAAAGAGCTGTCCTTTTGTGCAATGAAGATGTCATACGTTCCGAACATCTGCCGCCATCGCTGCAAATGATTAAGAAAAGCGAAACCGCCTCGGGCCGTTCACTTATAGAGATCATAGAAAACAAAGAAAAAGAACTTATCATCGACTCTCTCAAAAAATACAACGGACAGCAAAGAAGAGCGGCAAAAGAACTGGGACTGACGGAACGAATCCTCGGATACAAAATCAAAAAATACGGGATATTCCCTAAATTGCTCTCTTAAAAATACAAAATTGTAGTGCAAAAATTCTACTTCTACATTATTGTATTCCAGCACAGCTAAGCCAACTAAAGTTTCTCCACATCGCAACACATTGCAAAACAAGCACTTAAGATTAAATTGAAAATTATTGCATTCTTTGGCACGAAGATTGCTTTATGTAAAACGTTAATTGTTTGTTTTTTTATTAACCGCATTTTTTTAATGGAGACAGAGAAATGAAAAAGTTAGTACTATTGCTGGCATTGTTAGTAGCCTCTTCAGCTGTGTTGGCGGAAGGTGAAGACAAGATTGGATTTACTATTGGCAGTGACTTCTTCAGCAAGTATGTATGGCGTGGACAATTGCTTAATGACGACTTTGTTTTTCAACCGAGCATCGGCGCCAGTTACAAGGGATTTACAGCAAGTATCTGGGGCAATGTTGACACAACAAACTATCATGGCGATAGCGGTGAATTTACCGAGTATGATCTGACATTCGATTACAGCGGTAAATTCAGTGAAGACAGCAAAGTCGGCTATTCGGTAGGTTTAATACATTATCACTTCCCGAGTTTGTCCTATTCGGATACAACGGAACTTTACTGGGGATTCAATTTTGACGTACCATTAAGTCCGACTATCAAAGTGTATCATGGCCTCGGCAACGAAAATGGAATATACGCAAACTTCGGTCTGTCGCATACATTTGAAAAGGTCCTGAAATTTAGCGATACCATTACAGGCGACCTGGCACTTGGAGCTTCTATCGGCTGGGGAAACGGTACATACAATAAAGACTATTGGGGCGTCGATGAGTCCCGGCTGAACGATTTGGCATTTACAGTCGGCATCCCTATCGATCTGGGCAATGGATGGGCCGTAAAGCCGAGCTTTAACTATGTAGTACTTGTCGATGGAAAAATTCGTGATACTGACGCATACGGCAAATCCAGTGACTATTTCTTTACGGGTATAAGCATCTCGAAATCTTTTTAAAAGTTAAGAATCTGATTTGTTAAATTTTAAGGAAATTAAAATGAAAAAGGTAAAAATACCTTTGGTGGTGGTTGTTTGTGCCCTGATAGCGGCAATGCCGGCAATATGTATGGCCGATGAACAAGCGGCACTAACGCTTGAATCCGTCAAAGCGGAACTGCAAAACAACATTAATATCGTCTGGACCTGCGTCGCGGCGTTTCTCGTATTCTTTATGCAGGCTGGTTTCGCCCTGGTTGAAACAGGTTTTACGCGGGCTAAAAATTCAGTTAACATCCTGATGAAAAACCTGATGGACTTTGTGATTGGCAGTCTCGCGTTTTTTCTGCTCGGATTCGGGCTGATGTTTGGCGTCTCAAACGGCTTATTCGGCACCTCTATGTTTGCAATGAACGGGACAGCACCGGGAGACAGTTGGAATTGGACGTTCCTCATTTTCCAAACTGTATTTGCCGCAACTGCCGCGACAATTGTTTCTGGCGCCATGGCGGAAAGAACAAAATTTATCAGCTATTTAGTTTACAGTGCGGTTATTAGCATTGTTATTTATCCCATATTCGGTTCCTGGGCATGGGGCAATCTGCTGCTGACCGACAATCACAGCTGGCTGGCTAACATGGGGTTTCATGATTTTGCCGGTTCTACTGTCGTGCATTCAATAGGCGGATGGCTTGCGTTATCTGGTGCTGTTATGCTTGGGCCGCGTCTTGGAAAATACGGCCCGGACGGCAAACCGCGTGCTATTCTCGGTCACAGTATGCCGCTGGCAACACTGGGCGTATTTATTCTGTGGTTCGGCTGGTTCGGATTCAACCCCGGCAGTACAACCGCGGGTAACGGTCTTGGCGGTTATATCGCGGTTACTACAAATTTAGCTGCTGCAGCGGGAGCTTTAACTGCATTAATCGCATCATGGAAAATCATTAAAAAACCGGATATTGGAATGACACTGAACGGTGCGCTTGCCGGCCTGGTAGCAATAACCTGTCCATGTGACGGAGTTTCGCCAATGAGTGCAATTGCTATTGGCGGTGTCGCAGGAGTTTTGGTAGTTCTCAGCGTATTATTCTTTGATTATGTGCTCAAAATAGATGACCCGGTCGGTGCAGTCAGCGTTCACGCTGTAAACGGACTATGGGGAACCTTGTCATACGGCCTGTTTGCGATAAACGGCGGTCTGTTTAATGGCGGCGGTTTCAAACTTCTGGGCGTACAGTTTATCGGAGCCGCAACTGCCTTCGTATGGGCATTCGGACTCGGTATAATACTATTCTGGATACTTCGCAACTCGGTTGGGCTTCGTACCAGTGCCGAAGAAGAACTTAAAGGTCTCGATATCGGCGAACACGGCAATGAAGCTTATGCCGGTTTCCAAGTATTCACTACAGAATAAGGAGATATAAATATGAAATTGATAATTGCATATATTCAACCACACAAACTCAGTGATGTAAAACAAGCTCTGTACAAAGCAGAGGTTCACAAAATGAGCGTAACGAACTCACTGGGCTGCGGGCAGCAAAAAGGTTACCACGAATCGTACCGTGGGGTTGGCATCGAGGTCAATCTTTTAAAGAAGGTGCGGCTCGAAGTCGCCGTCAATGAAGGCTTCGTCGAAAAAACCGTAAAAGCCATTATAGATGGTGCAAGAACAGGACAAATAGGTGACGGTAAAATATTTATTATTGACCTGCCGGAATGTATAAGAATCCGGACAGGTGAACGAGGAGGTGAAGCAATCGGATAATATTGACCTTAACCAGTCGTCCATAGAGAAGGCACCACTTCCAAAATTGTGCCCTGAACTTTAAGGGGTCCGTAATAGCCGGGCCCCTTGGTTCATAAATCCAAAAAATCTACATTTTCGTATTTCGCCAACAGTTATATTACATTATTGTAATTATCGCCAAACACAACAAGCCGAATAAATTTTCCATAACTTATTTATAAATAAACAGTTAAAAGAATTTATACACAAAAAATAACGATTGGCACAATTATTGCAATTAATAATTCAATAGCTATTCATTAACATGGACGACTGCAAAAATTTGAAAAAGTTTTTGCAGAATTATTAATTTTATTAACTCAATTTTAGGACACAAAAAATGACTATGGACACAAAAGTAATGGTAGACACGATGTGGGTTCTGATAACCGCGTTTCTCGTTTTCTTTATGAACCTTGGCTTTGCCGCGGTGGAATCTGGATTTGCGAGAGCAAAAAACTGCGTAAATATCATGTCTAAAAATTTTGTTGTATTCGCAGTCTCCTCGCTGGGGTTCTTATTTATAGGATGGGGAATAATGTTCGGCGACGGTAACGGCTTTTTAGGATTACATGGTCTGTTCTTCGTCGGCGGTGCGGATAATTCGCCTGCAATAGGAGAGGCTTATAAGGGAGTATATTCCGCTATATCCTGGACAGGTGTGCCGTTATGGGCAAAATTTTTCTTCCAATTGGTTTTCTGCGGCACTGCGGCAACCATCGTTTCGGGAGCGGTAGCTGAACGCATCAAATATATAGCATTCATTTTCTTCTCTTTTGTTATGACAATGCTGATTTATCCGGTCATCGGTCACTGGGTATGGGGCGGCGGATGGCTTGCAAAAATGGGAATGTTCGATTTTGCAGGTTCAACGGTCGTGCATAGTGTCGGCGGATGGGCGGCTTTGGCGGGCGTGATAGTGCTCGGACCGCGAATTGGAAAATACGACAATGGTCATATTAAAGCCATACCCGGCCACAATCTTTCGTTGGCAACTATTGGAACATTCGTTTTGTGGTTCGGCTGGTTCGGATTTAATCCCGGCTCTACAATGGCCGCCGACCCCGGAGCAATCGCACACATTGCTGTAACTACCAATACGGCAGCTGCGGCAGCCATTATGAGCGCAACTATACTTTCGTGGCTATTGATGGGCAAACCTGATTTGGGAATGACCCTTAATGGATGCCTTGCAGGGTTAGTCGCAATTACAGCTCCATGTGCATTTGTCAGCGTCGGAAGTTCCCTGGTAATAGGCCTTGTAGCAGGCGTACTGGTCGTGTTGGCTGTAATGATGTTTGACAAATTTCGGCTGGACGATCCGGTAGGCGCTTTATCAGTCCACCTTGTCAACGGCGTATTCGGAACTCTGTGCGTTGGTCTGTTCGCTCAAGACAAACTCACCGGAACCGCAACAGGCAACGGCCTGTTCTACGGCGGCGGTCTTAAACTGCTCGGAGTTCAATTTACTGCTGTGGTTTCAGTCGGCCTGTTCGTATTCATAGTTGCATTGGTAACATGGTCGATTCTGAAAGCTGTTATGGGCATTCGCGTTTCGCGTGAAGAAGAACTGCGGGGCCTTGATATCGGCGAACATGGAAATGAAGCTTACGCAGGATTCCAGGTATTTACTACAGAATAATAACTTAACTATAAATGGAGATATAATATGAAACTTATAATCGCATATATTCAGCCTCACAAGCTTAATGACGTAAAACAATCTCTGTTCAAAGCTGAAGTTTATAAAGTATCCGTAACAAACTCATTAGGCTGCGGACAGCAAAAAGGCTACCACGAGTCGTATCGCGGCGTACCGATTGAAGTGAATCTTCTAAAGAAAGTGCGTCTTGAAATAGCGGTAAATGAAAACTTTGTCGATAGAACTGTAAAGGCAATCATCGACGGCGCAAGAACCGGACAAATCGGAGACGGCAAAATCTTTGTTATTGACCTGCCGGAATGTATAAGAATCCGCACCGGCGAGCGAGGCGGCGAAGCTATCGGTTAAAAACTGACTTAAACAGTCGTCCGTATAAAAGGCACCACTTCCTAAAGTGCCAAGAGATTAGGGACTCGACTCTCCGAGTCCCTGATTCTCTAACAATGTAGAGAAACTACATAAATGTATTTTTTCTGCGTTTAAATCACAAATATGTATAAAACACAAACTCGCTAAATCTGCGACAAATCATTTAACTTTCTTCATAAGCGGCACTTAAGCGGAAATACATAAACTGGCACAATTATTGCATATAACTAAAGAGTAAAATCTGGATTAATTGACTAACTAAAACATTTGCATAATTTGGAAAGGAAGTGGTGCTAATGAAGGTTAGTGTATGCAAACTGATTTGCTGCGCGATTTTTTTGTCACTTACCGCAGATCTGTGTCTTGCCCAGGAAACGACAACTGTTCTCAAAGTTGACAGCGGAGATACCGCATGGGTTCTTATGTCTGCGGCTCTCGTAATGCTGATGACACCGGGCCTGGCGTTCTTCTATGGCGGGCTTGTTAGGCGTAAAAATCACCTCAGTGTTTTAATGCAGTGTTTCATTGCACTGGCGGCTCTTAGCATTCAATGGGTTGTGTTCGGTTACAGTCTGTCTTTTGCACCCGGCAACGGCTTTATGGGAGGCCTGCAATGGTTCGGACTCAAAGGTGTCAGACTCGAACCTTATGCCGCTTACAGCTCGACAATTCCACACCAGGCATTTATGATTTTCCAGGCAATGTTCGCGGTCATTACACCTGCACTTATTATTGGCGCATTTGCAGAGCGAATGAAATTCTCGGCATATCTTATTTTCATATTGTTATGGGCAACGTTTGTATATGACCCAATCACGCACTGGGTCTGGGGCCAGGGCGGATGGCTTAGGGATATGGGCGTTCTGGATTTCGCAGGCGGAACAGTAGTTCACATAAACGCAGGCATCGCGGCTTTAGTTACCGCGTTAATGATAGGTAAAAGGTCCTGTTACGATAAATACGCCATCGCACCGCATAATCTGCCGTTCAGCGTTTTAGGAGCCGCCCTGCTTTGGTTCGGCTGGTTCGGTTTCAATGCCGGCAGCGCACTGGCTGCAAACGGTATAGCCGTAAACGCATTTGTCGTTACCAATACCGCAGGAGCCGCTGCTGCACTGACATGGGCGTTTATCGACTGGAAACTAAACGGCAATCCGACTATGCTCGGTACGATATCAGGAGCAATCGCGGGTCTGGCGGCAATCACACCGGCGGCAGGATTTGTCGGAATAGGAGCGGCCCTGGTAATTGGTGTCGTCGCAAGCATTCTTTGCTTCATCGCCGTAAGTTTCGTAAAACGAAAATTAGGTTATGACGATTCGCTCGACGCCTTCGGTGTGCACGGCATAAGCGGCTTCTGGGGAACATTAGCTGCGGGATTGTTCGCTTCAAAAGCCATAAACCCGGCCGGTGCCGATGGCTTGATGGCTGGAAATCCAAAACAATTTATGACTCAGCTTATCGCGGTAGCCGTGACTTTGGCTTATGCTTTTATTGGAACATACATTATTTATAAATTAATTGATGTAGTCATCGGCGTACGGGCCACTGAGGAAAATGAAGCGATAGGACTCGACCTGACCGAGCACAACGAACGTGCTTATACTATGCTCGAATAAAAGAAAGGGAAACCAAATATGAAACTGGTAATAGCGATAATTCAGCCTCACAGGCTCGAACAGGTAAAAGAAGAACTCTATAAAGAAGAAGTCAATCTCATTACCGTAAGCGAAGTTTTGGGCCACGGCAGACAAAAAGGCGTTACCGAAATTTATCGCGGTATGAAAGAAACCGGCAACCTGCTGCGGAAAATCCGTATCGAAATAGCGATAAACGAAAACTACGTTGAACGGACAATAAAAGCGATTACCACCGGTGCCAAAACAGGCCAGACCGGAGACGGGAAAATCTTCGTTGTCGACCTGCCTGAATGCGTCAGAATCCGGACAGGTGAACGCGGAGGCGAAGCTATAGGCTAAAATAACGAGGCAAATCAACATATTTGTTGATTTATCCGGCAGTTTGAAACAATTATGTAATAATTACAATTTCGTAGATTCACAGAAGAAAATCTACAATTATGTACTTAATGATAATTTTATATTGAAATAAAATATTTTTGTAATATCTTTAACAGCAAGGCGCTACAATAAAATATTGCCGTAAAATCTGGTTGGTATGATAATTGCATATATGTAGATTACTTGGGATTATAATATCTTTTAAAATACAGGAGTATAAAAATGAGTGAAAATTTAGAACCGGTAACTGCGTTGTTCGGTAAAAATGTTTTTAACGATGGCGTAATGAGAGAACGGCTGCCGAAAAATGTCTACAAAGAATTCAAAAAGACAATAGCCGAAGCCAGATTTCTCGATATGTCTCTGGCCAACGTGGTAGCAAATGCAATGAAAGACTGGGCAATTGAAAAAGGCGCAACACATTTCTGTCACTGGTTCCAGCCGATGACCGGCCTGACCGCCGAGAAACACGATTCGTTTATCTCGCCAACCGCCGAAGGCACTACCATTATGGAATTCAGCGGCAAGGAACTCATCCAGGGTGAACCTGACGCATCGAGTTTTCCGTCCGGCGGCCTAAGAGCAACTTTCGAGGCAAGAGGCTATACGGCATGGGATTGCACAAGCCCTGTGTTCATCAAGGAGACGGGCAAAACCGTCACTCTTTATATCCCCTGCGCATTCTGCTCATACCACGCCGAGGCGCTTGACAAGAAGACTCCCCTGCTGCGGTCCATGGACGCTCTTAATAAACAGGCCGTTAGAGTACTAAAAGCTTTGGGAAATACCACAACCAAAACTGTAGGCGCGACATTAGGACCGGAACAGGAATATTTCCTGATTGACAAGAAATTCTTCGAAAAAAGACTCGATATTCTGCTCACCGGACGCACGCTGTTCGGAGCGGCTTCTCCTCGCGGACAGGAAATGAGCGACCATTACTTCGGCGCCCTGCACGAAAGAGTCGCCTCGTTTATGCACGATGTTAATATCGAACTTTGGAAACTTGGCGTATCGGCAAAAACGCAGCATAATGAAGTAGCACCGGCTCAATATGAACTGGCCCCGGTTTTCAGTACCGTCAATGTCGCTACCGACCATAATCAGCTTGTAATGGAAACCCTGCAAAAGGTCGCATTAAGACACAATCTGGTTTGCCTGCTGCATGAAAAACCGTTCAAAGGCGTCAATGGCTCAGGAAAGCATAACAACTGGAGTATGGTAACCGACGACGGCGTTAATCTGCTCGACCCGGGCAGTACGCCACACGACAATATGGTGTTCCTCGTGATGCTTTGTGCCGTTATCAAGGCCGTAGATAAATATTCCAAACTGCTTCGTGCAACTGTCGCGACGCCTGGAAACGAGCACCGGCTCGGCGCTCACGAAGCACCGCCGGCCATTGTGTCGATATTCCTCGGTGACCAGTTAACTGATATAATAGAACAACTGGCCGTGGGCGGAGCCAAATCCTCTAAATCCGGCGGACAATTGAAACTCGGCGTCTCTTCTCTGCCGCAGCTGCCGAAAGACAGTACCGACAGAAACAGGACTTCACCGTTCGCGTTTACAGGAAATAAATTCGAGTTCCGTATGGTAGGTTCCAGCCAGTCAACTGCCGGCCCGATGTTTGTCCTGAATACCATTGTCGCTGATATATTAAAAGAAATCGCAGACGAGATGGAAAAGAGTTCTAATGTAAAAGTTTCTGTACAAAAGTTCCTGAGCAAAATCGCGAAAGAACACAGCAGAATTATATACAACGGCGACAACTATACTGAAGCATGGGTCAAGGAAGCCGAAAAGAGAGGCCTGCCGAATATTAAATCGACCGTAGATTCCATAAAAACCATTATGGATGACGAAAATGTAAAACTGTTCGTAAACCATAAGGTTCTCAGCAAAGCCGAACTCAAGGCAAGAACGGAAATCCTGCTTGACGCTTACGGTATGACCATTAATTTTGAAGCGAAAACAACTTTGAATATTGCAGAAAGGCAGATTCTGCCGGTCGCAATCGAATATTCCGGCAAACTTGCCAGGGCCGCCGAGCGTATCAGTAACGCGGGAAGCGACCCGGCCACTCAAAAGAAAATACTCGATAAGACCTGCGAACTGATAAGCGAACTGAATAACAGCATTGAAGCCCTGAAAAAAGCAGTTGCCGATGCAAATGATATTGACAACACGGCGAAAAAAGCGGAAGATTTCAGGGATGCCGTTATCCCTGCAATGAGCAGGGTAAGGAAAGCCGTCGATGGCCTGGAAATGATTGTAGATGCCAAAATGTGGCCTCTGCCGACTTACGCTGAAATGCTGTTTGTAAGATAAAGCTTATAAGTGCACAATTTGTTGTTAAATAAATGGCCGATTTTTTTGGGGGAAATCGGCCATTCTATGATATGATTTTATAAAGAAATAAAATGACGATACTACAGAAAGATTGCGGATTATACGAAGTTAAAACCGAGCATGATGCCTGCGGTATAGGCGCCGTTGTAAATATTTCGGGCAAAGCCGACCATTCCATTATAAACTACGGCAAAGAAATCCTGATAAACCTTCACCACCGCGGAGCGGCAGGCGCCGATGAAACAACAGGCGACGGTGCAGGTATTTTATTCCAGATTCCGCACGAGTTTTTTTTTGCACAGGCTGAAAAACTCGGCATAAATCTGCCGCAGGCCGGCAAATACGCCGTAGGAATGATTTTCTCCCCTAAAGATGACCAGCTTCGCAAGAAATGTTTTTCAATTCTCGCCCAGGCAATCGAACTGCACGGAATGAAAATTCTCGGACAGCGTATCGTACCGGTCAAGCCTGACTGTCTCGGTAAAATAGCGCTTCAGGCAGAGCCGCATGTCAGTCAGATTTTTGTAGAGACCGGCGGTTTTCAGGACGCAGAACTCGAAAGAAAACTGTTTCTGGCCCGTAAGAAAACCGAAAAACAGGTAAGAGAAAATTTCGGTGATGCGGGCAGCGATTTTTATATCTGCTCGCTGAGCGGCAGAACAATCTGCTACAAAGGTATGTTTATGGCCTGGCAGTTGTTCGCTTACTATCCCGATTTGGCGGATGAAAATCTCAAAAGCGCTCTGGCTATAGTTCATCAAAGATACAGCACGAACACATTTCCGAACTGGCGGCTCGCTCAGCCTTTCCGCTGCATCGCCCATAACGGCGAAATCAATACTCTCAGCGGAAACAAAAATTGTATGCAGACAAGAGAATATAAAATGTCCTGCGAAAAATTCGGCGAGTATATGCCGGATGTGCTGCCGGTACTTACACCGCAGGGAAGCGACTCGGCATGTTTCGACAACGCACTTGAGCTGCTTGTGCAGGCGGGGCGCACCCTGCCGCACGCTATGATGATGATGATTCCTGAAGCCTTTGGCGCAAAATATCATATAAGCACGGACAAACGTGCATTCTACGAATATCACTCCTCGATTATGGAGCCATGGGACGGCCCTGCCGCGATGGTCTTCACCGATGGTCAAATCATCGGCGGAACGCTTGACAGAAACGGTCTGCGGCCCTGCCGATATATCGTAACAACGGACGGCCTTGCCATTCTGGCCAGTGAAGCCGGTGTAGTGGAATTTCCACCCGAAAAAATCCAGAAGAAAGGCCGGCTTCAGCCCGGTCACATGTTCCTCGTCGATACTGTCGAAGGCCGGATAGTTACCGACAACGAAATCAAAAGCAAAATTTCCCGGCAGACACCGTATCGGCGATGGCTCGAAGAAAACCGCATCGAACTGCGGGGACTTTTCGACAGTCCCAAACTCGTAACGAGCGATTCGGAAACCATTTTCCGGCGGTTGCGTATGTTCGGTTTTACCCGTGAGGAATTAAGAATGATTCTTACGCCTATGGCGGTCAACGGGCAGGAGCCGGTCGGCTCGATGGGCAACGATGCGGCGCTGGCCGTGCTGAGCAATAAACCAAAATTGCTGTTTAATTATTTCAAACAGCTCTTTGCGCAGGTTACTAACCCGCCGATTGACCCGCTGCGTGAAGGTCTGGTAATGAGCCTGATGGGCTTTACCGGCAGAAGACAGAATATTCTCGAAGAGACGCCGCAGCACTGCAGACAGCTTAAACTTCCTCATCCGGTTCTGACAAACGAAGATGTCGAGCGTCTGCGTTCGGTAAAGATGAAAGATTTCAAGGTCGCCACAATATCGGCGCTTTTCGACGCACAAACAAATGACCCTGCAGGTTCCCTGCGATACGGAATCGACAGACTTGTAAGCGATGCCCAGGCAGCCATAAAAAATGGCGCCTGCCTGCTGATAATCAGCGACAGGAATTCGTCTCAAAATCTTGTACCGATTCCATCGCTGCTGGCGACCGCTGCCGTACACAATGGCCTGCTTAAAGTGGGACTAAGAGCCGAGGCGGGTATTATCGTCGAAAGCGGCGAACCGAGAGAAGTAATGCACTTCTGTCTGCTGTGCGGATACGGGGCAAATGCGGTAAATCCTTACCTTGCCTTCGAATGTCTCTACGAATTACAAAGACAAGGCGAGCTATCGGCCAATATGGAGCCTGTTCAAATCGCTGATAATTACATCGCCGCGATTAAAAAAGGCATTCTCAAAACAATGAGCAAGATGGGAATTTCGACGCTGAGAAGTTATCATACCGCCCAGCTTTTCGAGGCGATAGGACTCAATAAAGCGTTTGTAGGCGAATTCTTCACAAATACCAGCTCACGCATTGAGGGCATAGGCCTTGAGGAAATAGCAAAAGAAACACTTCTTCGGCACGGATATGCGTTTGAGCCGAGAAAAAGCGGCCAGCTCGAACTGGATTTCGGCGGCGAATATTATTTCAGAAACTTCGGCGAAGCACATCTGTGGAATCCGACGACAGTCTCCCGTCTTCAGCATGCCGTAAAAAATAACGACCAAAAAGCTTATGACGAATACGCAAACGCGGTCAATCAGCAGGGAGAAAAACTTTGTACCCTGCGCGGCCTTTTTGAATTCAAACAGCCCCAGCCGATTCCTATCGAAGAGGTTGAGCCGGCAGAGGAAATAGTAAAAAGATTCTGCACCGGTGCTATGAGCCACGGCTCGATAAGCAAAGAAGCTCACGAGTGCATGGCGATGGCAATGAACAAAATCGGCGGTATGAGCAATACCGGCGAAGGCGGCGAAGACGAAGAAAGATATATCGAAAAGCAAGGCGAGGTTTCAAAAAACTGCGCTATAAAACAGGTCGCCAGCGGACGGTTCGGCGTAACGATAAATTATCTCTCTCACGCCAAAGAATTGCAGATTAAAATGGCCCAGGGTGCAAAACCCGGCGAAGGCGGACAACTGCCGGGCCATAAGGTAACAGAAGAAATAGCAAAACTGCGATATTCGACTGCAGGCGTTACATTGATATCGCCCCCGCCGCATCACGATATTTATTCAATCGAGGATTTGGCGCAGTTGATATACGACCTCAAGTGCAGCAATCCTGGCGTAAAGGTCTCGGTCAAGCTCGTCGCCGAAATCGGAGTAGGAACCATCGCGGCAGGCGTGGCAAAAGGCAACGCCGACGAAGTTTTAATCAGCGGCCACGATGGCGGAACAGGCGCAAGCCCCCTCAGTTCGATAAAGCATACAGGCTCTCCATGGGAACTGGGCCTTGCAGAAACTCAACAGGTGCTGGTTCAGAACAGCCTCAGAGACAGAATAACCGTTCAGGCTGACGGCCAGATGAAAACCGGCAGAGATATTGTTATTGGCGCGTTGTTGGGAGCTGAAAGATTCGGTTTCGGCACAGCGGCACTGGTTACCCTGGGCTGTACACTGCTTCGCAAATGCCACGAAGGCGCCTGTACCTTCGGAATAGCGACACAGGATAAAGAATTGCGGGCAAGATTCGCCGGTAAACCTGAATACATCGAAAGATTTATGTTTTTTGTCGCCGAAGAAGCCAGACAGATTATGGCCCGGCTCGGATTCAGAAAATTCGACGATATGGTCGGAAGGGTCGATATGCTTTGCACGAAAAAGGCGATCAGCCATTACAAGGCGAAAGGTCTGGACTTTTCGGCAATATTCTACAAGCCTGACATATCGGACGGCAGAGCCATAAGAAAAATCCATCCTCAGCAGGATAAACTGGCCGACCATCTCGATTGGCAGATTCTCGAAAAAATAAAAACCGCTATCGACGGCAGACAAAAAGCGACTGTTGAAATGCCAATCCGCAATGTCAATAGGACTGTCGGTGCGATAATCAGCAACTACATCGTGAAAAAATATGGTCCTAAAGGTTTGCCCGATGATACAATCGAATTAAATTTTACCGGCTCGGCAGGACAAAGTTTTGGAGCGTTTCTCGCACCGGGACTTACGCTTAAACTGACCGGACAGAGCAATGATTATCTCGGAAAGAGCCTTTCAGGCGGCAGAATTATTGTCAAAACCCCTGAAAAGTCGCCTTTTATGGCCCATGAAAATATTATCGTCGGCAACACCCTGCTGTACGGTGCTACGAAAGGCCAGGCTTTCATTAACGGTATGGCGGGTGAGCGGTTTGCCGTCAGAAACAGCGGCGCGATTGCCGTCGTGGAAGGTCTCGGCGACCACGGCTGTGAATATATGACCGGCGGAACAGTTGTTGTGCTCGGGAAAACCGGCTGTAATTTCGGCGCTGGCATGAGCGGCGGTATCGCTTACGTCCTCGATGAGATGCAATTATTCGATACGCTCTGCAATCTCGATATGGTTGAGCTTGAGAGTATGCGGCTGGACGAGGATAAAGAACTTTTAAAAGAACTTATCGAGAAACATTATAAATGGACACAAAGCAAACAGGCTCAGAGGATTTTAAATTCCTGGACTGATATGCTCGGCAGATTTGTAAAAGTTGTGCCGATTGATTATCGAAAGGCGCTCGAAAAGATGCGCGCAGCCGAACAGCGGCATACCGAAACAACGCCTGCGACTGAAGAGGTGTTCTATGGCTGAGATAAAAGGATTTGTAAAATATAAACGTAAAAAAACAGGTTACCGGCCGATTGAGCAGAGAATCCTCGATTATAAAGAGGTCGAACTTGCTCTTACGCCTGAAGATATTATGCAGCAGGCGGCAAGATGTATAGACTGCGGAATACCGTTCTGTCACGGTCTCGGCTGTCCGCTCGGAAATAATATACCCGAATTCAACGATATGATTTACAAAGGTCAGTGGCAAAAGGCCTGCGAACTTCTCCATTCGACAAATAATTTTCCGGAAATCACAGGCCGAATCTGCCCCGCACCCTGTGAAACAGCCTGTACGCTTGCGATAAACGATGAGCCTGTGTTCATAAGACACATCGAATACCAGATTGTCGAACGCGGCTTCAAAGAAGGCTGGATAAAACCGATTATCGCCAGACAAAAAACGGGCAAAAGAATTGCGATTATCGGTTCTGGCCCTGCCGGACTTGCCGCGGCGCAGGAACTCGCAAGAGCCGGACACAATGTTGTCGTATTCGAAAAAGACGATAAAATAGGCGGCCTTTTACGATATGGCATTCCTGATTTCAAACTCGAAAAAAATATCATCGACCGCAGAATCGCTCAGCTTGCCGCTGAAGGCGTCCAGTTTCAGACCGGCGTCGAAGTCGGCAAAGACATTTCGGCTCACTACCTCAAAAAAATGTTCAATTGCATCTGCATTACGATGGGAGCAGGCGAACCGAGGGACCTTGCCGTTACAGGCAGAGGATATGAGAACGTAGTATTTGCCTGGGATTATCTTGTCGGACAGAATAAAATCTGCGCAGACGGACAAATCGAAGGGAAAATAATCTCCGCCCGGGACAAAACTGTCGTCGTAATAGGCGGCGGCGATACCGGAAGCGATTGCGTCGGAACCGCCCGCAGACAAGGCGCCAAAAAGATTTATCAGCTTGAAATTCTGCCCAAGCCCCCGAACGTCCGACCGGAAGATACGCCCTGGCCGAACTGGCCGAGAATTATGAGAACTTCTTCCTCGCACGAAGAAGGCTGCGAAAGACTTTGGAGCGTTAAAACGACAAAAATTTCAGGTACGGATACGAGTGTCAGCGAACTGAACGGCTGCCAGGTCGAATGGATAAAAACGTCCAGAGGCTGGAACATAAAAGAGATTCAGGGCACAGAGTTCAATATAAAGACTGACCTTGTAATCCTCGCTATGGGATTTTTGCATGTAAGGCACAATGGCTTTGTCGAAAGCCTCGGACTCAAACTTGACGAAAACGGCAATATCGCCGTCAGTGATTTCCAGACAAGCGACCCTGCCGTTTTTGCCGCAGGCGACTCTGTACTCGGTGCCTCTCTGGTCGTAAAGGCCATCGACACCGGCAGAAAAGCCGCAGACAAAATTAATAAATGGCTTATGGACAACAGATAAATATTCTGTAAAATAGTCGAAAAACGGGAAATAAAATGAGTTTAAGAACGGGCCTGGCACAAATCAATACCTCCGTTGGGGATTTTGCCGGAAATATTGATAAAATAAAACAGATGTACGTCCGCGCAAAGGATGCGAACGTCGATTTGCTTATTTTCCCGGAATTAAGCGTTTGCGGCTATCCTCCCGAAGATTTATTGCTCAAAAAACACTTCCTCGCTGAAAACAAAAAAGCCGTCGAAAAAATCGCAAATGATTGCCCGGATATTACGATAATGACAGGGTTCGCCGAGGTCGATGACGGACTTTGCCACAATTCGCTCGCCGTCCTGCAATCGGGAAAAATTTTAAAAGTTTACCGAAAAGCCCTGCTTCCCAATTACGGCGTCTTTGACGAAAAAAGATATTTTTCCGCCGGTTCCGAGCCGGTTGTTGTAAAAATAAATAATATATCCGTCGTTTGTACGATATGCGAGGACATCTGGGAGCTTCGCTGGCTCAAAGATTTCCTCTCTCCCGTTTCCGAGAAAAGTCTTATCGTTAATATCTCCGCTTCCCCGTTCCACGCGGGCAAAATCCATCAGAGATTAAGCCTCCTGCAGGACTGTGCAAAAATACTCAACTGCTCTGTCGCCTATTGCAACATCGTCGGCGGACAGGACGAACTCGTATTCGACGGCAGAAGCATTTTCGTTGACTCCGAAGGTAAACTTATCGCAAAAGCAAAGGCGTTTGAGGAAGATTTGCTTATCGCGGATTTGGAAGCCGGCGGGCATATAACATCCCAGTCGGTGCCGGTAAAGACTGATTATATCGAAGAGATTTATAAGGCCCTTGTGCTCGGCACAAAGGATTACATAAGAAAGAACGGTTTCAAAAAGGTTCTTATCGGCTTAAGCGGCGGAATAGATTCGGCCCTTACCGCGGTTATTGCGGTTGACGCTCTTGAGAAAGAAAATGTCATCGGCGTTACAATGCCGACAAGATTTAACGTTTCCGAAACGATAAACGACGCTGGAGTTATCGCGAAGAATCTCGGTATTGAATTTCATAACATCCCCATCGAGCCTGTGCTGGGAAGTTTCAACCAGGAACTTGCCAAAGTCTCCGGCTGGAGCGACAAAGGCCTTGCCTATGAAAATCTTCAGGCCAGAATCAGGGGCACAATCCTGATGTCGATGAGCAATCAGTTCGGCCATCTCGTTTTGACGACAGGTAACAAAAGCGAAACGGCCGTTGGCTACTCGACTCTTTATGGCGATACCGCAGGCGGTTTTGCGGTAATAAAAGATGTGCCCAAAACAGTCGTCTATCAGTTAAGCGAATACGTAAATAAGCTGCACGGCCGGGAAATTATCCCGCAAAGCGTAATCAAGAGAATACCGACTGCCGAGCTTCGCTTCGACCAGAAAGACAGCGACTCGCTGCCTGAATATGATATTCTCGACGGAATTTTAAAGGCTTATATCGAAGAAGAAAAATCGCTGCCTGAAATTATCAGTCAGGGTTTCGACGCTCAAATGGTATTAAAGGTTATTGGAATGGTTGACAGAAATGAGTATAAACGGCGTCAGTGTCCGCCCGGCGTTAAAATCACGCCGAAAGCGTTCGGAAGAGACAGAAGAATGCCGATTACAAATCTTTATCGACAGCAGATTCCAGGAAAAAATATTTAGCTGACAGCACGGATATAAAAAAATGCCCAAACGTACAGATATCCATAAAATAATGATAATAGGCTCCGGCCCTATAGTTATAGGCCAGGGCTGCGAGTTCGATTATTCCGGCGCACAGGCCTGCAAGGCCCTGAGAAAAGAAGGCTATCAGGTCATTCTGGTCAACAGCAACCCTGCGACGATTATGACCGACCCGGAACTTGCCGACCGCACTTACATTGAGCCGATTACTCCGGAGATGATTGAGAAAATCATCCAGAAGGAAAAACCGGATTGCATCCTGCCGACTCTCGGAGGCCAAACCGGACTCAACACCGCTGTCGCCCTCGCCGAAAGTGGCATCCTGAAAAAGTATAACGTAAAACTTATCGGCGCAAACCTTGCGACAATTAAAAAGGCCGAAGAACGGGACAAATTCAAAAAAATAATTATCGATATCGGCCTTGAAGTACCTAAAAGCGGCTACGTACAAACGTGGGAACAGGCGCAGAAAATCGTCCAGCAAATCGGTTTCCCCGCCATTATCCGTCCTTCTTATACTCTCGGCGGAACAGGCGGAAACATCGCGTATAACGCGGAGGAATATAAGGAGTTCATCCATTGGGGCCTGAGTTTAAGTCCAAAAAGCCAGGTTCTTGTCGAAGAATCCGTAATCGGCTGGAAAGAATACGAACTCGAAGTAATGCGAGACAGAAAAGACAATGTCGTGATTGTCTGTTCGATAGAAAATCTCGACCCGATGGGCGTTCACACCGGCGACAGTATTACAGTTGCTCCCGCCCAGACTCTTACTGATAAAGAATACCAGACGATGCGCGATGCCGCCCTGAAAATTATCCGGGCCATCGGCGTCGAGACCGGCGGCTCGAATATTCAGTTCGCCATCAATCCGGAAAATGGCAAGATGTATGTAATTGAAATGAACCCGCGTGTATCGAGAAGCTCCGCACTGGCTTCCAAGGCCACAGGTTTTCCGATTGCGAAAATCGCTTCCCTGCTGGCGGTCGGATATACTCTTGACGAGATACCGAACGACATAACCAAAAAGACGCCGGCCTGTTTTGAGCCGACGATTGACTACTGCGTCGTCAAATGGCCGCGGTTTACATTTGAAAAGTTCCCCGCGACAAATTCAGAGCTTACCGTCCAGATGAAAAGTGTCGGCGAAGCTATGGCTATCGGCAGAACATTCAAAGAAGCGTTTCAGAAAGCCATACGTTCTCTTGAAATAGACCGCTATTCACTCGACAGAAAACATATTGACTCGAAGATTGATAATGAACGGCTGAAACAAATCCTGCGCAAGAGCCAATGGGACAAAATCTGGTATGTCGCCGAAGCCTTGCGAAGAAAATTCTCCATAGAGGAAATTTACAACTTCACAAAAATCGACCCATGGTTCCTGAACAATATCAGTCAAATTGTTAAGTTTGAAGACAAATTAAGCATAAAAAATCTTAAGCAGGCGAAAAAACTTGGCTTCAGCGATAAATACATCGCCTCGAAATTGAATATTCCCGAACCGCAGCTTAGAAAACAGCGGCTCGAAGCGGGAATTTCCGCCGTTTATAAGATGGTCGATACCTGCGGCGCCGAATTCGAGGCAAATACGCCCTACCTGTATTCTACTTATGAAGACCAGTGCGAGGCAAACCCGACGGCAAGGAAGAAAGTTATCATTCTCGGCGGCGGACCGAACAGAATCGGCCAGGGAATTGAATTCGATTACTGCTGCTGCCACGCGGCCTTTGCCTTAAAGGAAATCGGCATCGAATCCATAATGGTAAACTGCAACCCTGAAACTGTCAGTACCGATTACGACACATCCGACAGGCTGTATTTTGAGCCTTTGACTTTTGAAGATGTAATGAACATCATCGACAAAGAAAAACCAGACGGCGTTATCGTCCAGTTCGGCGGTCAGACCCCTTTGAAACTTGCCAACGCCCTGTCGAAAGCCGGCGTAAAAATTATCGGTACAAGTCCCGACAGCATCGATGCCGCTGAAGACAGAAAGCGTTTCAATAAAATAGTTGAAAAGCTCAAACTCAATCAGCCGCCCAGCGGAACCGCGATGAATTATCAGCAGACCGTCAAAATCGCCAAAAAGCTCGGCTACCCCCTGCTTGTCAGACCATCTTTCGTTCTCGGCGGAAGAGCAATGCAAATTGTTTATGACGAAACGGAACTACAGGCCTGCGTTGAAAGAGCTATCGCGGTTTCAGAAGAGCACCCGATTCTTATTGATAAATTCCTCGACGATGCTGCCGAACTCGACGTTGATGCAATCAGCGACGGCAAAATCGTCGTCATCGGCGGAGTTATGGAACACATCGAAGAGGCCGGCATACATTCAGGCGATAGTGCCTGTTCTCTGCCGCCGTTTTCGCTAAATCAGGATTTAATTAAGGAAATCAAACGTCAGACAAAGCTGCTCGCGCTCGAACTGAAAGTAAAAGGCCTGATGAACGTTCAATTCGCCGTAAAGGACGACAAGATTTACATACTCGAGGTCAATCCGAGAGCTTCAAGAACAATTCCATTTGTCAGCAAGGCCATCGGCGTTCCTCTCGCCAAACTTGCCGCCAAGGTAATGGCAGGCAAAACGCTCGAAGAACTCGGATTCACAGAAGAAACGCACCGGAGTCATTTCTCCGTCAAGGAAGCTGTCTTTCCGTTCCTGAAATTCCCCGGCTGCGACACTCTGCTTGGCCCGGAGATGCTTTCTACCGGCGAGGTAATGGGGCTCAGCGACGATTTTGGTATTTCTTACGCCAAGTCGCAGATTGCTTCCGGCAATTCTCTGCCGACGAGCGGAAATATCTTTATAAGCGTTAAAGACGCCGACAAAGCCAAAGGCGTTGAAATAGCGAAAAAGCTTCACCAGATGGGCTTTAAGCTTTTCGCCACGAAAGGCACCTGTATCGAGCTGATTAAGAACAATGTGCCGTCGGAGTTCGTACTCAAAATGAATGAAGGCAGGCCGAACATCGTCGATTTGATTATAAACAATCAGGTCGCCCTGATTATAAATACGACTGTCGGCAAGCAGACTATAAAGGATTCGTTCCTGATAAGACGAACCGCTCTCGACCGCAACGTGCCTTACACCACGACAATCAGGGGCGCTTCAGCGGTTACAAGAGCGCTCGAATCGATGAAGCAGAAAAAAACCGAAGTAAAACCAATACAATTGTATTACAGATAAAGGAAATAAAGTGAAAGGCATATTACTGCTCGAAGATGGAACATGTTTCAAAGGCTCAGGTTTTGGAGCCCAGGGCAGAAAATGCGGAGAAGTTGTATTCAATACCGCCATGAGCGGCTATCAGGAAATTCTCACAGACCCGTCTTATCACGAACAGATTATTACTATGACCTATCCTTTAATAGGTAATTACGGCACAAATTCGCTGGACGTTGAGGCCGAAAAGCTTTATCTGAGCGGCTTTATCGTAAAGGAAAATTGTTCCTTCCCGAGCAATTGGAGAAATACAATTTCGCTCGATGATTATCTTAAAAAACATAAAGTTCCCGCAATCGAAGATATCGATACAAGAAAATTAGTTATGCTCCTCCGCCAAACAGGCTCGATGAAAGGAATTATCTGTACAGACGGCACAACTATCAAAAATCTGAAAGACGAACTTGATAAATACCCTGGCCTTGTCAACAGAGACATCGTCAAGAACGTCTGCGTCAGGAAAAGCTATACCTGGGACAAACCAGTTGAAGACGAATTCGGAATATTACATAAAGCCGAGACGAAATATAACGTAGTCGCTTTCGATTATGGCATTAAGCAGAACATTCTTCGGCTGCTCGTCTCGCATGGCTGCAAAGTTACAGTCGTCCCGGCAAGTACGACCGCACAGGAGGTTCTTAGACTAAAACCGGATGGTGTATTTTTAAGCAACGGCCCCGGCGACCCCGGCCCTATAAGCTACGCCATTGATACGATTCATAAACTGCTCGGCAAGGTTCCCATTTTCGGAATCTGTCTCGGCCATCAGCTTCTCGGCCTGGCCCTGGGCGGAAAAAGTTATAAACTGAAATTCGGTCACCACGGCTCAAATCATCCGGTCAAAAATCTCATTACGGAAAAGATTGAAATCACCAGTCAGAACCACGGTTTTTGCATCGACCCCGATTCTCTGCTCGACAAAGATATACAGATTACGCATATGAATCTGAACGATAATACGCTCGAAGGTTTCCGCTGTAAAAAGGTGCCGGCTTTTGCCGTTCAGTATCACCCCGAAGCATCCCCCGGCCCCCACGATTCAAACTATCTGTTCGACGATTTTATCGAAATGATGGAAAAAGCAAAATAATCTTAGCCTTTTCAGGCCAAACAGCCTGCAGAATATTTATTTGATATTTTATTAATGCAGGATACAATATTCGTATAATAACTTTTGAAGGAGAGCGAAATGAAAAAGGCCATTATTTGTGCTATATTTTTCTTCCTTGGTTTTCCTGCCTATGCAATTGATTACAACGATTTTCCGCCAGAACTCCGGCAGATGCTTGATAAAAATATCAGCAGAATTGAACCCAACCAAATATGCATAGCCGGCCGTGTAACCTTCAGCGATGGCGTAAGCATCAACAGCGGCAAAGACCTAAAAATAAATCTTCTTAGAGGCATTGATATGCCTTTATGGGTCTATGAAGATGGCATGTTTATGATGGATAAGCCTTACAAATATGATTCTGATGCTCCATGGAAAATTTCAATCAATGCTTTTGGATACGAACCTGTTAATTCGACTATTGCGATCCCTAAAGGAAAAATATTTTATATCGAATATATCCTTGCCAAACCGCCGCCTGAAAAACTATCGACCATCACGGGAACTATCGTTAATGAAAACAATGAACCCTTGCAAGATGTTCATATCAGTCTGTCGTTCCCTAATTCCTCTCACGGAACCGGCGAAGAACCCGGTAGAGAGACAATTACAGGATCCGACGGCCGATATTTATTTGATTATCTTTCTTCCGGAGAACATAAAATTTTTATTAGCGTCATTGGTTATGCATCTAATATTGAGTTTTTCAAATTGCCCCCCGGCCGGACCATTACAAAGGATTTTAAACTCTCGAAAAATCTCAGGATTGTTATAGATTATGTTTATCAGGACAACAACTCCACTGATTTTAAAGATGCAAATCTTCAAACATTTACGATAGAATGGCCAAATGGGTGCGAAATGGATTTTTCCGAAGGCCAAACAATTAACATGGCCAATGTAACTAAGCCTGATATCTATTTAAGGCAGGAATTTGATTCATTAAAATTTGAAGTTCATTATGCCAATGGCAAGAATGGTTTTTTCGATTTGGGGCCTCTGGACTTTGATTCTGTTGAAAACGCTCCAAAGTCGAATTACAGTTTAATAACTGTGCCCTGTGAAATCGGACATGTTTATGCCGTTCGAACATACGAAGGCAAATACGCAAAGTTTATAGTGGAAGATATTCTGCAGGAGTAAATATCTTCACCAAAGGCGATACTTCGATAATTTTAGTTTTTGATATTTTTATTGCAATTTCTCATACGGCCACATCTCGATTCCGCCGTCGAGAACTTTAACATCCTTAAAGCCATGATGTTTCAATATAATCGCCGCCTCGTAGCCTCTTAGCGAATAATTACAAAACGCCACAATCGGTCTTTCCTTATCAAGCTCGACGAACCGTGACCGCAGCGAAGCCAGCGGAATAAATACCGAACCGTTCAGCCTCTGCTGCCTGTATTCCGACGGCGTCCTTACATCCAGCAGCACAAAATCCTTCTTGTCCTGTATCATATTCCAGACATCCCGCGGATTTATGCCGTCCATCAGGCCGTCGAGTTTATTTCTGGCGACATTGGCCGCCGTAATAATATTGTCAATCACCGGCGCATAAGGCGGAGCATAGCACAAATCAAGATTCGAAATCTGCTCGACCGTCATCTTGCCCGCAATCGCAGTCGCCGCGACATCGATTCGCTTATCGGTATTGCCCGGGCCTATCGCCTGTGCGCCGAGAAGTCTTCGGCTGTTTTTATCGACAACAAGTTTCATCATCACCATCGCGGCCCCCGGCACAAAATGCTCCCTGTCCGGCGCCGGAACAAGAACCGAAACGACATCAAACCCGTCCCGTTTTGCCATAAATTCCGTCAGTCCCGTAACCGCGACGTTATAATCAAACACCTTGCACGCCACGGTCCCGAGAATCGGGCCGAACATATCGTTTCCGCCGCATATATTTGTCGCCGCAACTCTGCCCTGTTTGTTGGCAGTCGAGCCTAAAGGCACATAACTTGGCTTTTGCGTAATCATATCGATATTCTCAACGCAATCGCCCGCCGCGTAAACATCCGTATCGGATGTCTGCATTTTCGGATTAACCTTTATCGCGCCGGTCGTGCCGATTTCAAGACCCGCCTGCCGTGCCAGACTTACTTTAGGCTTATTACCTACCGCGATTATCACAAGGTCCGCAGGATACGCGCCCTTATCCGTTACTACGCACTCGACAGTATCCGCGCCGTTAAATTTTATTACCTGCGTATCGCTTAGAACTCTCACGCCGTGCGATTCGAGCTGATTTTCAATAAGCATCGCCAACTCCGCGTCGAGCAGCCGGAATATCTGCGGCAATTTTTCAACTATCGTTACCCTGCATCCTTTTTTAACGAGGGCTTCCGTCATTTCAATTCCGATAAGACCGCCGCCGACAATAACGACGTCGCGTGCCTTGCCCCTGTCAAGAGCGGCTTTTATTCCCTCGGCGTCCGTAACGCCGTGCAGCGTAAAAATATTTCCGAGTTTAATTCCTTCAATCTCCGGCTTAACCGGCTCCGAACCGGTCGCAAGTACGAGTTTATCGTAATCCAGCACCGACTTGGCATTATCGACTAAATGTTTTACACGAACCTGTTTTTTCTTACGGTCGATTTCAATCGCTTCGGTCTGATTCATAAGATGAACGTTCTTAACCTGCTGGAAGAATATCGGGTCGCGCACGACGCCCGCCGGCGAGCTCATCAGTTCGTTCTGGTCCTTGACGGTCCCGCCGATATAATAAGGCAGTCCGCAGCCCGCGTAAGATAGCAACCTGCCCTTTTCGATAATCGTTACATCAGCGTCAGGGTCGAGCCGCATAACCTTCGCCGCGACTTTCGGCCCCGCCGCCACTCCGCCAATTATCACTACCTTCATTGGCTTTTTCATCTTTGTATCTCCCGTGATTTGTTCCGCTGCCGTTTGTGCCGCAGCTTTAAGACTTATTACAATTTCCGTCCCGCCAAGATGCGATTTCTCGATATGTACATTCCCGCCCGCCGCGTCGATTATCGCCTTTACAAAAGCAAGCCCAAGTCCCGTACCCGGCCGGGACGAGTCGCGGGCTCCTGCCGTCCTGAAAAAAGGCTGAAAAACTTTTTCATAATTCTCTTCTGAAATTCCAATCCCCGAATCGGCGATTCTTATCTCGTATGCGTCCGCGGTCTTGTCGTACAAAAGAAGCGTTTCAATCCTGCCGTTGTCAGGCGTGTATTTTATCGCGTTTGAAAGCAATGCTTCGATAGCTTCGGTTATCGCCGCTTCATTACCGGCCGACCACGCCGGCTCAGCGTCTATCTTTGCCGTAAGGGTAATATTGTGTCTGCTCGCCTGCTGGGTATAAGCGGCCGATTCTTTGCGGAGAATTGCTGAAAGCTCGACCTGTCCTTTCAACGATGCGGGGTCGTTAACGGCCCTCGATATTACAAGGAGCCTCTGCGCGGTAAGCAGAGATTCGTCGCAGCGTCCGATTGCCCGCTGCAAAAGGTCTTTCTGCTTGGCCGTAACAGGCCCGGCAAATTCGCCCAAAAGTGTCTCAAGGATTGTACTTATGGATGCAATCGGCCCTTTAAGCTGATGCGCTACGAGAGAGGCGAACTTCAAAGGGTCTGATATGATATTCTTCATGAAATACTATTTTACATTGTATTTATGAAATTTCAAACATGATTTTTATGTTGCCCTAATCATCGACAACTCTTTAACCCCCGGACCTTTACCCGCCTTGGCGGCAATCTCGTCTTGTCATTCCCGCGAAAGCGGGAATCCATAAATATTTAGCCCGCCGTTTCACGGCGGGTTCCGTCATTCCTCCGCAACCCTAAGGACTCCTGATGGAGGACACCTTATGGTGGACCTTTACGGAGGAATCTATTAAAACGATTAAAATTATCCTGCCATTATGCTAATAATTTCAACCCCGTTTAGATATATTTTAAGCATTGAGTTTATCAACTACAAGACTTAACGCGGCATCGAAATCATTTACTATCATTGATCCGGGAATCCTCAGTGTCTTGAAACCAAGATTTTTAAGTTTGTCAGTTATTATATTATCTTTTTGTTTGGCTTTTGGAGACCGGTGGTGTTTAGTAGAATCACAAAAAATGGCCAAACGGCAATCAGGAAAATAAAAATCAGCTTCTGTGAGCAATGTTTTATCTTTCAACTATTTTCCCCGTTACCTTCGCCTTAAATATTCCACTAATCAGATGAGAAAGACTCTAAAAACGGAGTATGGCAATATTGCTCTTTTATATAAGAATAGCCACAAAGGCACTAAGACACTAAGTTTATAGAATATTAGCATTTTTTTTCTTTGTGCCTTTGAGTCTTAGTGGCTACTATATCTCGCTGTGGAAATCGATTTCAACGACATTCAGGCCTGTTTAAACGGCGATAATGACGCCTATCGGCGGCTTATGCAAAGGTATGAGCCGCAAATAGTCAGGCTTATGTGGCGTTTTACCCGCGACAGAAATGAGGTTGAGCAGCTTGTTCAGGAGGCCTTTGTCGAGGCCTTTTTCAGTCTTAAAAGTTACAAAGGTCAGGGCCCATTTTTGCACTGGCTCAACAAGATTGCAACTCGTGTCGGCTACAGGTTTTGGAAGCAGCGGGACAGGGCCGGATTATTTGTGCCGATGGATGATATGGACAATTTTGATGCTGTTGACGAGAGTAACGCAAATGAAATTGATTCCGCTCAGGCCGCTGAAGTTTTGCATTCTTTATTTAATCGGCTGCAAGCTACTGACAGGCTGATACTTACGTTGATGTACTTTGAGGAATGTTCTATCGAGGAAATCGCCAAAAGGACTGGCTGGACGAAAGCGGGAACGAAAATGCGGGCGATGCGTGCTCGCGGAAAATTGAAAAAACTTGCGGAAAAAGAAAATTTTTCGGAGAAATTCGAATGGATAAAATAATAAAAATTATTGAAAAACTGGCTAAAACAGCGAGAAATGAGGCTTTGCCGCAATTTGACGTTTCCGATGATGTTATGACACGAATAAGTCTTTTGCAGCATGAAAAAGTCGGCCTTTTGCCGCTTGAAGTATTCGCCGGGCTAACGGCTGTCGCCGCTTCGATTGTAACATTCTTTTCCATCCAGGCTTGGAACTATATAGTTAATCCGTTATTTCAACTATTCGCACCATACCAGGGAGTCTCATTATGGTAACCGAAGAAAATAATATCGCAAAAAGCTACCGTTCCAAAAAGATAACGATATTTTTCCTGTGGGGTCTTGTAATCCTCGTATCAGGCATAATTATCGGGGCCGGCGCAACTGTTCTGATGGTGAAACAGCGAATTATATGGATAAACAAACCAAGCAAAGATGCAAACGAAATTACCCAAATGATAAGCGAAAAATACGGCCTCAGCGAGCAACAGACACAACAGGTACAACAAGTCTTCGACAAGGCTTTTCAGAAAAGAAAACAGTACGTTCAGGAACAAGACCAAAGACGCGAGACCGATACTCAAACAATGATAACGGAAATGAACTCAATCCTGACACCGGAGCAGTTTGAAAAATGGAACAAAGATTTCCAGATTATGCAGGAAAAATTCAAAAAACGATTCAAAAAATAAGGTATATATTTTTAACTTGTTTAAATTGTTATACTTATAAACAAAACCCATAAGCAAGCAAAAATAGCCAAATTTTCTATGTTACCTAACCTATCTCCTTATACACCAATATAATGTAGTCGAAAGTATAGATAGGGAATACTGTATAGTTTTGATGAAAACATGAAAAATATTTCACATAACATATTTAAAAATAAGAAGTTAGACGTAAAAGCTTTTCTCGCGGCCGGTCTAATTGCTCTTATTACATCACAAATCGGATGCAGCCCTGCCAAGTATCGCAGTGATATGGACAAAACCGCTGGGAAGATTATCACCGAAAAACAGCTCGAGGCGACGGGAAAAACAAGCCAATTCAGTATCGAAAGGCCAAGCGATATCCTCCGCAGAAGACTGCTTAAAGACCAGAAATTACCAACTTCGAGCAAGGCTTCTTTCGGAACGGATGCCCTGCAAAAGATAGAACACTGGCCGGAGAAAGATTATCCTGTCGCAACTAATGGCGGCAATGTCGCTGAGGTAAATGACGTTAACAATTCAATCACTATCTCGCTTTTGCAGGCATTACAAATCGGCGCCTATAACAGTTTCGATTATCAAACCCAGAAAGAGAAAGTCTTTCAGTCGGCTCTGTCTCTCGAACTGGAACGGTATGCTTTCAGAAATACATTTATCGCGCAAGTGCAAAATCTGCTCAGTACCGATACGACCGGAAACAGAACCGTCAGCGGAACAATCACAAGCGGCAATGTCGGGGTCAGCAGGAAATTCGAATCCGGAGCGGAAGTAAGTTCGGCACTTGCAATCGACCTTGCAAACCTGCTGACACTTGGCGGAGCTTCATCGGTCGGAATCGCAGGCGAAGGCAGCATCTCGATACCGTTGTTAAGAGGGTCGGGAAGACATATAGTCAGGGAGCCGCTGACACAAGCGGAAAGAAATACGATTTATTCGATATGGAACTTCGAAAGATATAAAGAAGAATTCGCGGTAAATATCGCAAGCAAATATCTTGCGGTTCTTCAGCAGTTAGATTCGATTAAAAACAGCGAAGCGGATTATCGCAGCAGGATAGCGTCAGCGAAACGAAGCAGAAGCCTGGCAGACGCGGGAAGAATTCAGGAAATCGAAGTTGACCAGGCAGTTCAGAACGAATTAAGTTCGCGTCAAAGATGGATTACCGCAACGCAATCATATAAAAGACAGCTCGATTCATTTAAGGTTTTCCTCGGATTGCCGCCGGATGCCGCCATAGAACTTGACCCGAATGAACTTAAGGTACTGGCATCATCGATGGAACAGATTATCCGCCGAATGAACGTACAGGAAGCAAATCTGCCCGACAGCAATCAGGTATTAATAAACGAACTTGTCGAAGTGCTCGAGCCTGATTATAAAAACGCGGGGCCATACGAAATGGAAGAAGCAACTGCGATGAAACTGGCCTTCGATAACAGGTACGACCTGAAATCAGCAGACGGTGCAGTTTACGATTCCCAAAGAGCCGTTATAGTGGCAGCAGATGCTTTGGGGGCGGAACTGACTTTTCTCGGTTCAGCCGATATCGGCTCAAGAAGGAACCGTATTGCGGATACAACTGCCGATAACAGCAGATTTGTAGCGAACAGAGGAGTGTTTTCGACGCTGCTGACACTTGACCTGCCGCTTGATAGAACGACAGAAAGCATCGACTATCGAAACAGTCTTATCGGCCTCGAACAGTCTGTCCGAAATATACAGGCAACGGAAGATACGATAAAAACAGAAGTCAGAAACGCACTTCGCGATTTGCTCGAAGCGCGAGAAAATATGCACATACAGGCGAAAGCCGTAAGTGTCGCTGAAAAACGAGTTAAAAGCGTCAATATGTTCCTTGACGCCGGCAGAGCCCAGATACGCGACCTTCTCGAAGCACAGGATTCTCTTCTGGCGGCACAGAACTCGCTGACTGCTGCGGTCGTTAATTACCGGACAGCGGAACTTGCAATTCAGCGGGACACAGGCGTATTGGAAGTAGATGAAAAAGGGTTATGGAAAGAATATCAGCCCGGAGGAAACCAAAATGACTAAAAATAAAATATATCTCATCGGTATCGCGGCCATTGTTTTAATAGTCGTTCTGCTATCGGCATCATTTTTAACAGGCAAAGATGCTTCCGAACAGGCCGGCCCAACATACAAGGTCCAGCACGGCCCTTTGACCATTAGTTTTGTCGAGTCCGGTACTATCAAGGCAAGAGACCAGATAATACTTAAAAACGAAGTCGAGGGCAGAACATCCATAACTTATGTTATACCCGAAGGTGAGCGAGTTAAAAAAGGCGATTTGCTTATCGAACTCGACGTAAGCAGCCTTGAAGACGAAAAAATCGACAGGGAAATCGCAGTTCAAAACGCCGAAGCTGCATATATAAGCGCAAAAGAAAACCTGGCGGTTGTCGAGAACCAGGCAAAAAGCGATGTGGATCTGGCAACACTTACGCTTGAATTCGCCAAACAGGACCTGGAGAAATACGTAAAAGGTGAATATCTTTCAGAACTTCTGAAAGCGAATACCGACATCACACTTGCCGAAGAAGAATTAACCAAGGCACAGGATTATCTTAACTGGTCTGAAAAGCTTTATGACGCAAACTATATTCCCGAAACGGAATTAAGCGGCGACAAACTCACAAAGAAGAAATGCGAACTAAATGTTGAAATCGCAAGAAACAGTAAAGAGCTGCTTACCGATTACACCTATAAACGAAATCTTGCAAAACTTCAAAGCGATGTCAATCAGGCCGATATGGCTATGGAACGCACCGAACGCAAGGCCAACGCTGACGTAATACAGGCAAAAGCCGAACTGAAGGCAAAAGAAGCGGAATATGGGCGGCAGAAAGACAAACTCGTAAAAGTCGAAGACCAAATAAAAAAGACAAAAATTTATGCGCCTGAAGACGGATTGGTTATTTACGCGACAAGCGCAAAAAATACCGGCTGGCACAATGCAAGCGAGCCTCTTGATGTCGGTAGAGAAGTCCAGGAAAGAGAAGAGTTGATTTACCTTCCGACGGGAAACGCATCGAATGCCGAAGTTATGATTCACGAGTTCAATCTTAAGAAAACCATGAAAGAACTGCCGGTTATTATTACGGTAGACGCACTACAGGGAAAGACCTTCTACGGGACAATAAAATCCATCGCGCCGCTGCCGGATGCCAGAAGTATGTTTATGAACCCGGATTTAAAACTTTACAATACGGTAATCTATGTAGAGGGCGAAGACCCGGCACTGAAAACAGGAATGAGCTGCCAGGCGGAAATAATCGTTAAACAATACGAAGACGCTTTTTATATTCCTCTCCAGGCAGTCACAAAAATCGGGGCCGATTACACGGTTTACGTAAAGAACGGCAAAAAATTCGAGCCAAAACAGGTAAAAATCGGACTTGATAACAACAAGGTTATTCACATCCTCGACGGACTTAAAGCAGGCGAAACAATCCTGCTGAATCCGCCATTGAAATCGACTTCGGGAGTATCGCAGAGCCGCAGCGTATCTGAACAAAACGGCGATGGAAATATCGATGGTATTCAGGGAAAAATATCACAAGGACTGAAAAACGCTGAAAACAATCAAAGTTCGCAGGAGCCAAATCAACCGGCAAACAGCGAAACGGCAAATATAGAGCAAATGAAAAGACAGTTCGAGAATATGACCCCGGAAAAGCTCGAAGAAATGAAGAAAAAATTCGAGAATATGTCACCCGAAGAAAAAGAAAAGGCAATGCAGCAAATGCGGGGAGGCGGCAAAACATCAGGTTCCAGAAGACGGAACAGAAGCGAAGAAAGTCAATAACGATGGATATAGTAAGATTCAGCAATATCCACAAAATATATGAAATGGGCGCTGAGCCGGTAAGGGCACTCGACGGTGTAAGTGTGGCATTTCAGAAAGGAAGTTTCTGGGCAATTATGGGGCCCAGCGGTTCAGGAAAAAGTACAATGATGAATATACTCGGATGCCTCGACCGCCCTACTTCGGGACAGTATTTTCTTGAAAACAAAGACATAAGCACACTTAACGATGACGAATTAAGCGATATCAGACTTAAATATATAGGTTTTGTTTTTCAAAGTTTTAACCTGATTCCACAACTGACAGTTCAGAAAAATATTGAACTGCCTCTTTACTATCTAGGATGGGAAGCGGAAAAAAGCGCAGAAAAAGCAAAAGAACTTGCGGCAAAAGTCGGGCTTGAAACAAGGCTCAATCATCGGCCTTCGGAATTGTCCGGCGGACAGATGCAGAGAGTAGCCGTTGCCCGTTCTTTGGCGGCAGACCCGCATATTATTCTCGCCGATGAACCGACAGGCAACCTTGACAGTCATACCGGCGACCAGATTATGGAACTTCTCACCAACCTTAATAAAGAAGGAACAACTATAATTATGGTAACACATGAGCCTGATATCGCGGCACATGCGCATAACAGATTACATATGAAAGACGGTTTGATAGAAAGAATCGATAACTAATGCCTTTGCATCAATCAAAATTCGCCAGAAATATATGGCTCGGCATTGAAAACCTGCTGCTGCATAAACTCCGCTCGTTTTTGACGATGCTCGGCGTTGTGTTCGGCGTCGGAAGCGTTGTAGCAATGCTTGCGGTCGGAGAGGGAGCAAGCAAGGAAGCATTGCAGCGGATTCAAAAACTCGGTAGTACCAATATAATCATAAACTCAATAAAAGCAATCGAAGACCAGTCTTCAAGCGCACAGCAATCGAGAATGAGTATGTACGGCCTGACATATATGGACTACCAGCGAATCAGAGAGAGTTTCCCGAATGTACAGCAGGTATCTCCGGCAAAATTGATACGCAAGGATTCGCGGGTCGGTTCAAATACACTGGAACTCAGAATAGTCGGCACTACGGAGCAATGGTTCGACCTGGTGCCGCGAGAAATTCTCGCAGGCAGAGTTTTCGAGAAAAAAGATGTAGACGATTTTTCAGCGGTAGCTGTACTGACAGAGTTCGGGGCGAGAAAATTACTGGCAACGAAAAACACCATCGGGCAATCCATTAAAATAGGCGGAGATTCGTTCGAAGTGGTCGGAATAATTAAAACCGAATCCGGCCAGGCCGGCAATATCCAGATACCCGACCAGCAGGTAGATGCCTATATCCCTTTGAGCACTGTACGCAAATACTACGGTGATTTATTTTTTCAAAGATCATCGGGCAGCAGAAGTCTGGAACTGGTCGAACTGCACCAGATTATCGTACAGGTTAACAGCACGGAAAATGTAGAATCTACTGCGGCAGGAATCGAACGAATGCTGCAGAACCTCCATAAGAAAAAAGATTATACCATAAGCGTACCCCTGGCTCTATTAAAAGAGGCAGAGGCGACTAAACAAAGATTTAATATCGTGCTCGGTTCAATCGCAAGCATAAGTCTGCTTGTCGGCGGCATCGGCATTATGAATATTATGCTCGCTTCGGTTACGGAAAGAACTCGTGAAATCGGAATTCGGCGAGCTATAGGAGCCAAAAGACGGCAAATTATCATTCAATTTCTTATCGAGACCGTTGTGCTTTCAACTATCGGAGGAATTGTAGGGCTTATTATGGGAATTATCATTCCTGTTATCATTACTTACTTTGCCGGAATGCCTACCGTTATAACACTTCAAAGCATTCTCCTGCCGCTTTTTATCAGCGTCGGAATAGGCATAGTTTTCGGCTTATACCCGGCGATAAACGCGGCAAGAGTCGACCCTATCATCGCACTCAGACACGAGTAATCATTGTCTTGCGGCAATAATTGTGTTATACTAATCCGAAATGGCTATCAAGGATGAAAAACTGTTTGGAACACTGCTGATACCGGTAAAGAAAGTTACCTTTCAAAAAGGTTCTCTTCAACTGACCGATTCGTCTGTATTGAAAATGTATCAGGATGAATCAATCAAAAACTCCCAAGGCTATAAAATGGAAATTCAGCCTGATGGTATTGAAATTTATTCTTCAACAGAGGCGGGGGCATATTACGCAATCCAAACCTTAAAAGACCTCGCGGCAATTTACGAAAACAAACTGCCCTGCTGTCTGATAGAGGATTGGCCCGACTTTAAAAGACGAGGCGTTTATCTGGACTGTTCGAGAGGGAAAGTGCCGAAATTAAGCACTTTAAAAGATTTAGTCGTGCGTCTGGCACATTGGAAAATAAACGAATTACAGCTCTACATCGAAAATGTCTTCATCTTTAAAAAACATCCCGATATCGGCAAAGGTGACAGCCCCTTTACAGCAAACGAAATCCTTAAGCTTCAGGACTTCTGCAAATTACATCACGTCAGGCTCACTGGCTCACTGGCAAGTTTCGGTCATCTGGAAAAAATACTCGCCCTGCCTAAATATCAGCATCTGGGCGAACTTCCGGGCTATCGCGGCCTGCCGGGCGGTACAACACTTTGCCCTATCGATACCGGCTCAATCAAACTTATCAGCGAACTTTACAGCGAATTTATTCCTCTCTTTGAGGCGGAGGATTTCAACGTCTGCTGCGATGAGACATGGGAACTTGGCGAAGGAAGAAGCAAAAAACTTGCCGGAAAAATCGGTAAAGGCCGAGTCTATCTCGATTTTCTGCTGAAAATTTACCGCCTTTGCAAAAAGCATAATAAACGAATGAATATCTGGGCGGATATTGTTTTAAAATATCCTGAACTATTAAGTAAATTACCGAAAGACATTGTTCTGCTCAACTGGGAATACGAACAGAACGGCAAAAATATATACAGGACAAAAGAATTGGCAAAAGCCGGTCTGCCGTTTATGGTTTGTCCTGGCACGAGCGGCTGGCTGACGCACGGCTCACGAATCCCGAATGCTATGGCCAACATAGCCAATTTCGCCGAGCAGGGACGAAAATTCGGCGCCGAAGGAATGCTTAATACCGACTGGGGCGATAACGGACACAGAAATTTTCTCGGAGTGAGCCTGCACGGCTTCGCTCACGGTGCGGCACAAAGCTGGAACGGCAAAAAAGTAGATAACAATAAATTTACTGAAAACTTCTGCCGATATTTTTTCAAACAGAAAGATAACAAACTTGCCGGCATAATAAAAAAGCTGGGGAATAATTATAAAACCTGCGGGACCAATGTCCCGAATAGAAGCTGGCTGTATTTCGCTCTTGTTGAACCTGTAAAAAATATTAAGTCTGACAGTTATATAAACCAGATGAACGAAAAAGGACTAAAAAAAATAATTGAACAGTTTTCAAATGAGTCTATCTGGTCGAAATTGCCGAGACAAACCGGAAATTTCGAAAAAACTGCCTATGAGGAATTGAAACTTGCCGCAAGAATGGACTGTCTGGCGGCCAAACGCGTCCTGGCGATAAGAGGCGTGAAATCCGGCTTCTCGAAAAAAGATATGCAGAAAATGACAAAGGATTTTAAGAGATTATGGCTGGCTCGAAATAAACTTTCGAGATTAAATGATAATTTAAAATTATTTAAGGCAATATGCGAATAATCGGTCTTATGTCAGGTACGAGCGCTGATGGCGTCGATGCGGCAGTTATCGATATTAAAAATAACAAAGTCGATTTGCTGGCGTTCGATACCTTTGTTTATTCGCCAACTCTGCGAAAAGATATTCTCGAAATGGGCGAACAGAAAATCTGCCGGCCTGCGGATATATCAAGTTTGAATTTTCTGCTCGGCGAAGTTTTTGTTGATGCCGTGATAAAGCTGTGCCGGAAAAATAAAATAAATTTAAAAACCATTGACCTTATCGGCTCACACGGCCAAACTATTTATCACAATCCCGAGGGCAAAATTCATTCAACTTTGCAGATTGGAGAACCATCTGTAATAGCCTATAAAACCGGGAAAACAGTGGTAGCTGACTTTAGACCAAAAGATATTGCCGCGGGCGGACAAGGAGCCCCTTTAGTGCCTTTTGCCGATTATTTTCTGTTTAAAAGCAGAAAAAATCGCGCGATTCAGAATATTGGCGGCATCGCAAATGTAACTTTCCTGCCTGCAAACTGTAAACCGCGGCAGATTATCGCTTTCGATACCGGGCCGGGGAATATGATAATAGACAGGCTCGTATTTCTTTTAACCAAAGGCAGACAAAATTTCGATAAAGACGGTAAAATCGCCGCCAAAGGCAAAAATAATACAAAATTTTTAAATCAAATGCTTAAAAATCCATATTTCCGCAGGAAGCCGCCAAAATCAACCGGCAGAGAATTGTTCGGCAGAGAATATACCGATGCGTTTTACAGAAAACTGCCGAACGAGGATATAATAACAACGGCAACGGCATTTACAGCTATAAGCATCGCGGCGGCTTATAAGAAATTTCTGCCGAAGATGCCTGAAGAGATAATACTTTGCGGAGGCGGCGCAAGAAATAAGACATTAGTTAATATGCTGCGACAGAGCATAAACAGTAAAATATTATTTACAGATGATTTCGGCATAAACAGCGACGCAAAAGAGGCTGTCTCGTTTGCCATACTGGCTTATGCGACGATTAAAGGAATCGCAAATAATATCCCCGGCGCAACGGGAGCAAAACAATCAGTGGTTTTAGGAAAGATAATACCAGCAAAATGAAAAAACAAAGATTACTTCCAATGACCGAAAAACGTAACCGCAAAAGCGAAAATATCGATATATTATCGACTCTGCAAATTGTCAAACTTATAAATTCCGAAGATATGCTTATCGCACCGGCAGTTGGCAAGGAGAGTAAAAAAATTGCCGTGGCAGTCGATATGATAGTTGAACGTTTCAAAAGAAACGGCAGGCTGTTTTATGTCGGGGCAGGCACAAGCGGCAGACTGGGCGTACTGGACGCCTCGGAATGTCCGCCTACGTTCGGAGTAAGCCCGCTGCTGGTTCAGGGAATTATCGCAGGCGGCAAACGGGCACTGGTAAAAGCCGTCGAAGGCGCTGAAGACAAAATCAACGATGGAATAAAAGCCATAAAAAAACATAGAATTTCCTCAAAAGATGTAGTTGTCGGCATCGCGGCCTGCGGATTGACGCCTTTTGTTCGAGCGGCGTTAAAAGAAGCAAAGAAAAAAGGAGCAGGAACTATTTTTGTTACCTGTGCGCCGGAGGCTGTGAAAGATATTCCTGCCCAAATAGTTATAAATCCTGTTGTCGGGCCGGAAGTCGTTACAGGCTCAACACGAATGAAAGCCGGTACCGCGACAAAACTTGTGCTTAATCTTCTCACAACGGGCGCTATGATAAAAATGGGCAAGGTGTACGGCAATTTGATGGTTGACCTGAAAGCGACAAATAATAAATTAAAAGATAGGTCGGTAAGAATTGTCTCGGAAATGACGGAACTTTCAAAATCAGGTTCTGCCAAGCTTATCAAAAAGGCAAACGGAAAAGTAAAAACAGCTATTGTAATGCACTTTTGCAATGTCGATTCAAAACAGGCTGAGGATATTCTCGACAAATGTGGGCAATCTTTGCGAAAGGCCATAGGTAAATGAGCGAAGTCGCACCGATACAACATCTGGCAGGCCATTTGGGCGGAATAGATTTAATAATAGTCGGTTTGGCGGTTCTTTTCCTCTTTGTCATTTCCTATATTTTTGGACGCAAAGAAAAAAATACAAATGATTTCTTTCTCGGTGAAAGAAAAGTTCCTTCGATTGTAGCGTGCCTGTCTTTTGTCGCAACTGAAGTCAGCGCACTGACGATTGTCGGCGTGCCTGCAACTGCTTACAGCGAAAACTGGGAGTATCTTCAGTTCTTTGTCGGTTCGGCAGCAGCGAGAATTCTCGTAGCGTTTTTGTTTATTCCTGTTTTTTACAAATACAACTGCACAAGCATTTATGAGTTTTTAAGGCACCGTTTCGGGCCGGAAACGCAATATGCCGGTTCGATTTTCTTTTTCATTACACGATTGATAGCGTCAGGAGTCAGATTGTACGCCGCCTGTCTGGGAATTGGCATTATCATGGGCTGGAATCTGGCGCAGGCATTATTAGTCTTTACAGTTGTGAGTATAATTTTTATCGCGTTCGGCGGAGTAAAAGCTGTTGTCTGGGCAGGAGCCTATCAAACGATTATCTTTTTCTCGGCAGGTATAGCATTATTGATATACCTTTATTTGCATATTGAAGGAGATCTATCAACCATTTGGCAAACCGCAAACCAGGCAGGCCGATTAAGCATATTCAACTTAGACTTAAATTTCAATGACCCCACAACTTTCTGGGCAGGCACCGCAAACGCCTTTTTTATCGGTTTGGCGGTTTTCGGCACAGACCAGGAACTTATGCAGCGATTGCTTACCGTTCAAACCAGAAGGAAAAGTCAAAATGCGATTTTTATGACGATAGCGGCTGCGTTTCCGATTCTCTGCATATATCTTGCAATCGGCACTTTGCTTTATGTGTTTTTTCAGCAGAATCCTAATATCCCCTCCCCGGACAAGGCCAAAGAGGTTCTTTCCTACTTTACGGCGAATTTCCTGCCTGCAGGATTAAAGGGACTGATACTTTCAGCAATCATATTAGCCAGTATCGATTCGCCGCTTAGTTCACTATCGTCATCGTTTGTGATGGACATTTACCGGCCGCTCATCAAAAAAGCGGCATCAGAAAAACATTATTTAATAGTCTCAAGAACAGGCGTAATAGTCTTCGGTTTGATTTTAGCCGGTCTGGCTTTTGCCTGCCAGCCGGTCGAAAATATTCTGTGGTTCGCGTTCCAGATAATTTCGCTTACCGGCGGAGCTACACTGGGCGTTTTCCTATTCGGCGTTCTTACAAAAAGAAAAGGAAATATGGGCAACGTCGCTTCAATGATTATCAGCACGCTGTCTATGACAGCGCTTTTACTTTTATCTTACAGCGGGCATATAAACCTGGCATGGAGCTGGCTGATAGTCCTGGGAACAGCGGAAACATTCTTTTTGAGTTTGATTTTCAGCAGTTCACAAAGTACTGTCTAATCTTATCTTCTCCGCCGGCGCTGAGGACCGTGTTTTTTGCCGCCATAAGAAAAAACTTTCTTTGTGTGCCCTGATGGGCGAGGTCTGTCTTCGGACTGCCTTTGCGGTGCGGCATGGACAGAGTAATCAAAGTCCGGACATTTTTCCATCTTGAATCTGCGGCCGATAAATTTTTCAATCTGACGAATATATTTTTCCTCATCGCGAGAAACAAATGTAATCGCGTCGCCTTTGGCTGTGGCCCGGCCGGTACGGCCGATACGATGAATATAATCCTCGGCAAATACGGGCACATCGAAATTTATGACGTGTGAAATTCCCTCGACGTCTATGCCGCGTGCGGCGATATCGGTCGCAACCATAACCTGGAATTTGCCGCCCTTAAAGCCATCCATTGCCCTGCGTCGCTGGCCCTGAGTCCGGTCGGAGTGTATCGCAATTGATTTAACGCCTGCCCGCTCGAGGCAATGACTAATTCTATCTGCGCCGTGCTTGGTACGGGAAAAAACAAGTATGCTGTACATTCCGCCTTTTTGAATCATGTGCAGCAGAATATCCAGTTTCTGCTCCCTGGGGACAGGATATATATGCTGTGTAATAGTATCGATTGGGTTATGCTGCTGACCTATCTGAATTATTTTCGGATGATTCTGTATTCCGGCGGCCAGGGTCTTTACCTGTGGCGGTATTGTGGCGGAAAAAAGCAGCGTTTGACGTTTTGTCGGAACGGCGGCAATAATTCTCCGCACATCGTTGATAAATCCCATATCGAACATACGGTCGGCTTCGTCAAGAACAAGCACTTCAACGTGCCTCAGGTCGATGCTCCGCCGCTGCATATGGTCGAGAAGACGACCCGGCGTTGCAACAACAATGTCAACGCCTCTGCGAAGCGCGGTAAGCTGATTCACAATACTCACGCCGCCGTAAACGGTAAGAGTGCGCATATTCAGGAATCTGCCGTAGCCGATGATACACTGTTCGATTTGCAGCGCCAGCTCACGAGTCGGAGTAAGAATCAACGCTTTTATATTTTTGTTTTTGGACGCATGCTCGTGACTGAGCCTATTTAAAATAGGCAGTACAAAAGCGGCGGTTTTGCCTGTGCCGGTCTGGGCGCAGCCGATAATATCACTGCCTTCAATGGCGGCTGGAATAACCTGAGACTGAATTTCTGTCGGAGCCGTATAACCGGTAGCAAGAATACCGCGTACGAGCGGATCGGAAAGACCAAGTAATTTAAATGGCATATTAGAAAATCCTAAAACAAGAACAGTGGGACTTACACCCGGAAAATTAAACGCAGCCAATACAAGGTCAAACGCCTTATTGGCCGCTTATATTATCAATTTATAACTTCAATGTCCAGATTATAACATCTCTTAACATTGAAAGAAGCAAAAACTTTCCCATCTCCGGTCTGGATTATAATTAACCGCTGATATGGCATTTTTAGTGCCAATTCGGGCATTTTTACTTTTGGCAGGTACAGCAATTCTAACGGATTGTTTGGTGGAAACGCTAATAACTCAGACCGCAGGCGTTTTCAACCGTTTATTTTACAAGAGGTGGAGTTTAATCTAAATCCTTCTTTACCGCTTCCGGGAGAAGTTTAAAAATGCCTGTTATTAAATCCTGAGCCTTTTTGGTACTGCCGGACAGTAAATAATCACGGGCTTTATCGATTTGCCCGGCCATATCGGGATTCAGCGATTTAACCATTTTCCTCAAAGAATATATCTGAGACGGAATACGGATGGAATCTTTGTCAAACTCAAAAGACTTCAATTTACCAGCGTATTCCGCAATTGTTTCCAGCTCGCGATAACCATATCCTTCCACTCCGAACTCAGGATGCAGCACGACGTTCCTGACAGGCTCAACTGTTCCGCCTTCATTTAAATCGTTCCATGTAGCAATCTGAATAAATTTGACGTTATGTTTTAAACAATCTTCCCACGTTGCACGAAATTTATCTCCATTCCTGCGAGGTGTAATTCCGATTGCCCCGTCACTGCCCCATCCGCCGCAGCCGCGATTATCAAAACCCGGCAGAACGACACCTGATAAAAATGAAAATCTGTCGTAACTGCCAATCGCCTTTTCGGCATCTTCCCAGAAAACAGGTATCGAGTCGCAATCGCCGTGATAAGTACAGCCCCACGGCATAACCGATTCATATCCCTGAAATTCATTAACGGTTCTGTGTTTGTGCCAGTCGTGAATAAAAACAGGTCCTGGTTTTATGGAATTAAGCACTTCATTCCATTCAGCAGAATTCAGCCATGGCTGATTTATATCTTTCCCCGGACTGCCCCATGCAAAATTAGTCAATACCGGACGATTGTCTATTTTTAAATATGCAGGCGAACTGAACCATTCTTTTTTCAGATACTTAATTATTTCCTTGCCGCGAGTTATGGCATCTTTGCGACTTTTGACTCCTGTGGAAATGGGCGGAAACATTGACCGGTCTTCCCAGCATATCATCACCTTGAAATTTAATTTCTCGGCTGCCTGCCGCATCGCAGCAAAACCAATATTGTCATAAGGATGTTCGGCAGACGGGTCGGGACCATACCAATCGGCCACAAACGCATCTATTCCCGCCAGTTTCGCAAGCAGGATATGATATTCGCATAAATCAGGGTCAGCGGAATCGTAAGGACCAATAACAGGATAATAAACTGAAGATATGTCACGGCAATTGTTCTGCAAAATTTTATCAGGCCGGTGCCAGTATTCTTGTGGAATAGCAGGACGGTTTACCTGCCAGAATCCCCATGAACCGGATATGTCAGGCGTTTGATACCACGACATATAATGAGCAACTATAATTGGTTTGCTTATATCGTTAGAGGCTGTCAGATTGGTGTTTAAGGAAATAAGAATCAAAAAAGCTAAAAAAAAACTCATTATTCCTCGAGCCAATTTTCAGAAATTACAGCTAAATCACGAATTCCATAGCCATTTCGCCAGCTCTGACCGATTAAGACCAAATCCTTAAAATTAACTTTACCATCGTGCGAATAATCACCCGGCTGATAAGCTGTCAGTGAACCTTCTCCTGTCCAATACGTTACCGAATCGATATCAAAGAAATTAGCCCAGAACGAGACAATTTCCCCGGCCTGTGCATACTGACCCGCCTTGATATAATCACAGGCAGTTTGCATATCAGACAATACATAAGGACTGTTTGTAATATCCCTGATTTTATAAATCCATATCGGCACATTAAAATCAGGAATCGGTGAATTGGGAAGATTTTGAAATTCTGCTGTTTTCAAAAATGTTTTCTCAAGATATAAGTTGCCGAATTCAACTGAAGATTCGATTATCGTACCTTCAAACCAATCGTTCCACGTCGCAATCTGCACAACAGGCAGATTATTATCAATCGCCCAATTCCATGCGGCATCATACAACTGACCATTATATCTCGGCATTAAACGGGGCCCATCGCCCCAGCCCCAGACCGCGTAATCATCAAATCCGGGCCATACTCCGGACATATAAAAATCAGCAAGATTGTTTTTAAGAAGATATTGCCCGAACACCCTGTCGTCATACATCGTGCCGTTATTATCCACCATATCACAGTAGCCAACGTAAGGATACAACTCAGGAGGCGCAGAATATAATTGCGGCCAATCGAACTGGCCGTTAAGAACTCCGACATGGTCCGGGTCTTTAAACCACTGACGCATTATAACAGGTCTGTTTTCCGCAGAAAATGTATTCAGCCACGTTGTAATTTCCGCAGGCAGCAGGCAACTTATTCCTTTGCCTGCGATATCATATTCATAACTGAAAAGCAAAAACAACGGCCTTGTGCCGGTAACATAATATTGTCTGCCGGAATTATTAAACAGTGCCAGCCAGTTGTTCATATCACCGTAAGCTCTCGCAACCGCGACCGCTCTTGTCGTGGCACCGCTATCCCATATCCAGTGAGCTTTGTCCTCATAGCAAATCACAGCCTTTAACCCGTACTGCGACATAATATCAAGATAATTGGTTATCATATTAACCGTGTTCATATCCATACTATAATAGCCCAGGTCAAATATGACTCCGCCGATGCCGGCCATCTTTAAACTCTGGCAATGATATTCCACAAGACAAGGGTCCTTCATATCATAGTAACCAACCGAAGGATAATAAACCGACGCGATATCCGGCTTGCCATTGGCATCAAGTACGAGCGGATTATGGCTGTAAGAATTCCATCCCGACCAGCTTCCGCTGTATTGCGGCGTTCTGAATCCGGTCATCTCGTGACCAAAAACAATTTTTGGAGCCGCTGTCGTCAAAGCGGTTGGTTTCCAGTAGCCCGGCCCTTCTTTGACATGTATCTTATCGAAAATAAATCCGCTGCCGATGCTGCCGTAAAGCCTGATTCGAATCCAGTAATATTCTGCGTTCGTTATATTATTCTGCGCAGCCAGAGTCGCAACGCTTTCGAGGACCTGTGTATTTGTATCGTTTCTTTGAGATGCCCACTGAACTTCGCCAATAAGTATCTTGGAGCTGTTGAAATATAAAATCCACAGCGAATACTGCCCTGATGCTATCGAAGCGGAAGGCTTGATTTCCACCCTGTCATTATAGTTGCGAACCCTGACAAAACAGCAATCGTACCAGTTGACTATTGTATCGCCAGAAGCGGTTTTATTCATACTTACAGTACCATTGCCGTTTGCCGTAACCGAGGAATTCAGAGCAGGATTTAAAAGCGTAGTATTGTCGAGGTTGTCTATTATCTCAGCCTGACAGTAACCGCTGAATAAAATTAAAAACAAAAATGTTACTAATCTTTTGCCCATATTAAAGCTTTTCGGCAAGGGTCTTCGCCTTGCCAAAATCCTTTTCAAAAAGGGCCTTGCTTAATTCATCAAGAATTGCCTTGTCAGATTTACTTTCTTTCCTTGCCTTGTAAAGCTTCAGCGGTATTTTCAAAACATCGTTTGGAACATTATCTTCAACACCCTTGTATTTAGCCACGTACTTTTTATTCATCTCAAGATACTTGTAACCATATTTATCGCACGGCTCAATCTGCGTACCCTCGTTCCAGTCGTTCCATGTTATTATTTGAACGACATCGACATTATTATCAATCGACATCTGCCAGGTCAGGTCAAATCTTTTGCCGTCGTATCTCGGCGCTTTTCTTGCACCGGTTCCCCAGCCCCAAACAGGAGTATCGTCAAAGCCGGGCGTTACCCCGCCGAATACAATTTCATCTTTAATCTGCTGATTTTTTACTTTAAAGAAATCAGTATAAACATTTTTGCAAAAATCAAGGTCGCTGCTGTTTGTCTTCGGGTCGAAACTGCCGACCCAGAAATATTTTCCACCGGCGGCTTGACCGAATTGCTGATAAGCGCCGAGGTCAAAAATCAGCTTAACAGGCGTATCTTTGAAAGCTTCCGATATCCTGAGCCATTCAGTAGGATTGAACCACTGATCCGGAACTTTCCTGAAAACAAGAACAGGCTTTACGCCGTTAACCGTTCCATAAAAAGATTTATTCAGAAACGTTTCAGTCATCCACTGCAATTCATCCTGAGCGGCTTTAATTTCCGCCTCCCTGTCGGCAAATGTGCCCTTAGGCCAATAACCGCACCATTCCTCGAAACACATCATCAATTTCATATTATATTTTTCGAGGTACGGCAGAATTGACATCAAACCTTCGTGGCGGTATTTATTTATCCTTCTTCCGTCCCAGTCGACGATTATGCCGTCTATCCCGCTTAACTTCATCAGCAGGAACTGATATTCGAGAATATCGGGGTCTGAAGTATCATACGGCCCTGTGAGCGGATAACTGGTTACCGCCAAATCGCGTTTGCCATCAAGAAAAATAACATTGGGGTCGTGCGGGCTTTGCTTCCAGTCCGAATTCCACATTTCCCATCTGCCGGAAAATTCCACAGTCTTGAACCATGTAACAAAATGAGCGTAAACTTCCTTTTTGCTGCCGCCGGTTTCCTGCGAAAAAACACAACTAAAGCAGAAAATCAAACAGGCAAAAACTACCAGAAGTTTTCTTTTCAATTCCATTTATTAATCGCTTTCATTACCGGGCCCGGTAACTGGACAACTCAATAGATAATTAATTAAATCATCGACTTTACAGGTTGCAAGTCCTACATATTTATCGGCTGCCCCGTAATATACAAATAACTTATTATCAATAATAACTTTGCCGCACGGAAATACCACACCGCCGCCAGAGTAGCAGCCCTGCGTCTCATAATCCGTTTCAGGCTGTAAAATCCAGTCCCTTGTCCTGTATTTTACCTTTGTCGGGTCTTCCAAATCAAGCAGTATGGCCCCAAGACGGTAATATTTGTCTTTTCCGACCGCGTGATATATCGTAAGCCAGCCGGCATCAGTTCGTATCGGCGGCGTATTACCTCCTATTTTCAATTCCCACGGAAATGTCGCCTTCGCCAGTAATTTGCTCTTTTTAAAAGCCAGCATATCATCGGCAGATGAAATCCATATCGCCGGGTAGTCAGTGCCGTATTCTTTTCCGCACCACTCCATCGGCCTGTGAAGCATATAAAATTTTCCGCCGATTTTTTCCGGGAACAGGACAACATCTCTGTCATCCATCATCGGGTCAGTGAGCCGGCCTGCTCTTATAAAATTTTTAAAATCTTTTGTTATCAGCAAATGCGATGTCGTGTGATTTTCTCTGACACAAAGCGGAAACTCATCCGAACAATCCGGGCTTTTATAACATTTGCCGTCATTGAGCCAGTATTCGCCCGGCGGAAAAACTCTTGTCGCATAGGTTATATAATAGAACTGTCCCATCTTCACTATTCGAGGGTCTTCCATACATCCGCCGTCGAGGCCATCGGCACTGGGTGAAATCACCGGTTTATCGAAACGATGAAAATTATATCCATCCCTGCTGACAGCCAATCCAAAACGCACAACATGTCTGGAGTCGTTTCCTGCTGCACGATACAGCAAGTTGACAACGCCTGATTGCCTGTCATACCATGCGCCGGGATTGGTCGTAACAAAGCTTTCCCACTGATTGGCAGGATTCGGCGAAATAACAGGATTGCCTTCGAAACGCTGCAGTTTGACCGAAGCTCTGCGGCTTTTAATGTTCACATAAGCCAAATCCGACTTTACCTTTCCACTGCTCGTCCCTGCATTGTTGGTTGTTTCTTTAAAAATACTCATTCTAAACCTTTTAAATTGTTATTCTTTCTCGAGTTTCCTGAACCAGTTAAAATGCAGGAACACCGACGTTACGAACGTTACAGCGATCGTAATAAACATAGATTTATAATCCTTAATAATCAAATATATCGATATGAGCGGCATTGAAAGCTGCCAGATAATTCCGACGGTAATATTCACCATATCACGTTTGAAATCCTTGTTTTTTTCAAAGGACGGATTATCTTTCAGAACCATCTGATGCACAGGTTTCCAAAAGCCCCACGGCCGAACATCCGAATAAAACTTCTTCAGCGTTTCATCATCTTCCGGTTTTGTAAGCAGACTCACCGCAATGGAAGCGATACCGCTTGCAAGCAGAATAAACGGAAAACTGTTAATTGCAGTAAGTTTCGGAAATGCCATTGGGAACACAAGCGATGCGACGACTCCGGCGGCCATTCCCGCAAAATAACCAAAACCGTTGAGCCGCCACCAGTACCATTTCAGGACATTAGGCGCAAGATATCCGCCATATAATCCCGCGACCAGCCACATAGTAACCGAGCCGATGGATTTGGCCATATATCCGAAGAGAATTCCCACGGTGACAACAAGAATCGTACATATATAACTTACATAAACATATTTTTTCTCATTGGCATCAGGATTTATATAACGTTTATAAATATCTATAACAATATATGCTGTACCGGCGTTAACCGTGGAATCGAAAGTGCTCATAAACGCCGCAAGCAGCCCGGCAAGCATCAGTCCCACAATGCCGACCGGCAAAAAGTTATTAACGATGTAAGGCAGTATCTGTTCAAAATCAACATTGCTGCCCATCGCGTTCAACTGAGGAGTATAATATACGAGAGCAAGTACCGTAACACCTGTTATGAGCATATAGCGGGGTATAAACTGAGTAATCGAAACAAACCAGCTCATAAGAGCGGCTTCACGCGGACTCTTGGTTGACAGAACCCGCTGCATATCATAATTAGGACACGGCCCTGCCATACTGGCTAAAATTCCCTTAAATAAAATCATCATAAAGAAAATCCCAAAAAGGCCGAAGCCGTCCTCAGCCATTTTGCCGTTCAAACTATCCACAAGGCCGGACCAGTCAATATGCAGGTTCCAGCCAAACCCGAGATTGTGCCAATCTGCCGGTACAGCAGCAGTAATCTGAGCCGCTGTAGTCCTGTTCATCGCTATAAATGCGACTATGAACGAAGTAACAACCATTATGACATATTTCAGCGCATCGGTCAGAACCACACTGTACATACCGCCTGTTATTACATACACCGTCGTAATAGCCATAATAATCACGGCATAAGTATTAGGAGATAAATGCCACGGCATGAATATGGCGGCAAACTTACCCACGCCTTTAAAATCATAACCGATGAAACCGACAACAGAAACCAGCGCGAAAAACACAACACTGAGATGTGATAATCTCGCGCCAGAATCGTTTCCGAATCTTGTATTTATCCACGCAGCTCCCGTTAAAACGTTCGACCTTCTTAACCAGATGGAAAGATATACCATTCCGAATATCTGATTAAACGTCGGCCAAATCCACGGTATCCAGGCGCTTTTTAAACCATAAGCAAACAACAGATACACCAGCCACATCGTGCCGGTGATATCGAACATACTCGATGAATTGGATATGCCCAGCAGATACCATGGTATTCGATTGCCCGCGAGAAAATACGAACCGACATTCTTTGATGCAAGTTTGGAAAAAAGGAAACCGACTACTACAACTACTACTATATAAATGCCTATAATTACAATATCAACGGTATGTAAATTCATCAACGATTCATCCTAAAGAATTAAATAGTCGGTCTTAAAAATTTCACTTGTCTTTTTTGGCCCAGAAGCAATTATACACCCAAAGTATATCGTTTTTGCCATCTTCTGTTGCAGCTCTAAACACTCTAAAAGGATATGGTGTTTTAGTTTTTTCATAAGATGCGAAAAGTTTACTAAGTTCTATCGACCAGCTTCTTTGCATAGCATGGCCGTCGGCAAATGCAAAACAACTTCTGCTCGAACGTGAATGTCTGACTGTAATAGGGTCGGCGCTTATAGTCATGTCGGTTTTATTGATATCAGGCATCCAGGAATCCATATTATAATTCCGCGGGTCAGTTTCTTCTACCATTACATATTTTTCACTCGGTCTTCTTATCTGCACCAAATTTGTCAGGCTGTCCCATGCTTTGGCATACGTACTGCTCTTTGGGATAAATGTTTGTTCACCGTTCATAGTATCCGGTATGGAATAACTCCTAAAGTGGCCGCTTTTATCGTCGCTACAATGGAATACATTTAGGTCTGATGCGTAGGAAAACAGTTTGCCTCTTTTTATGCCTTCCTTTTCCTGCTCAATTGTAGGCTTAACATTATCCTTTATTGTTTTGCCGGTGACAGGATCGGTCGGAGCCCATACCCAGGCATATCTGGAGTAGTTTACTCGTAATACATCTCCCTCGTCATCACTTCTATAGTTCAATGCACATACCAGTCTGCCGTCATTTGCCATAGCATAAGCATACCAGGCCGTGCCGAGTTGTTTAAGATTATTCTCGCACATAATGGTTCTGCCCATCTCCCTGGCCTTGTTCAATGATGGCAGCAGCATCGCAAGCAGCAAGGCGATGATGGAAACAACCACCAAAAGCTCAACAAGAGTGAAACCATTTTTCTTCATTTTTAACACTCCAAGCTTAACAAATTCCATTTCTTAATATCCGGTGTGGAACAGACCGCCTGGCCGGTTCCACACCAGTTTTATCCAGTCTCAATACTTTTCATTAAGCCAGTTGCCGGATATATCTTTCAAATCCAGCATATCATACTCATTCATCCACGACTCGCCTATAAAAGCTACATCCTGGAAATTCACAATACAATCTTCATAATAATCTCCCGGCATAACATCTGTGCCGCAATTCATCGCCACCCTGACATCATCAATTGTCGCGGATTTGCCGTTGCCGTTTATCCAGAAGATAACCCTGAACTGCTTATAACCGCTCCAGCCGGTAATATTAGCGATATTAACCTTGAATGTATTCGGCCCTGTAATATTCTGAATAACATCTACATAACTCCAGGCGCCTCCCTGTTCCTGAACGCCAACATCGAGCCATCCGTCGGTATCTACGCCGGTAACCGTGACAGTAAGTTCAGGATAGACCGCCAAATTAACCAAAAGCGTTTCAGACTCAACTTTGCCATAGCTTGCGTATGGATTATCTTCGGTAAGAATCGCAGTAGTACCGGGTATGTCCGTCCAATAAGCATCAAGCTCCGTCCATCCGGTTCTAATAGGGTCAAAGTGGTCTTCCCAGAAAATCGGGTCAGGTCTTGAGGCAAGCTGACTGTTACGAACTTCAATCGTATTGAATGTCGTACTGTCGCCGCCGCCTCCGTTATCCAGCCAAATATTAATCTGGAAAGTTTTAACGCCGCTCCAGCCCATTAAACCTTTAATGTCAATACGGTTTTCCGAAGGCACTCCCATATAACTTACCGCATCAGCATAAGAGCCGGCGCCGCCTACTTCCTGAATTTGAACTGTATACAAACAGCCGGATTCGACATCTGTTGTTTTAATATGTAATTCGTCATAAAAATTAACATCAAGCGTTATAACTTCCGAATTGGTAACGCCCCACCATTCTCCGGGATTCGGATTAATAGTTACAACCGCATTAGGTCCGGCGGTATCAGTCCAGTAACAGGTCGGTTCAATCCAGGTAGTTTTGATAGGGTTAAAATCTTCAACCCAGCCCGCCTGTCCCCGCAGTGATTTTCTTATCTGCAGTAAATCGAACGTAACCGATTTGCTTTCGCCATCAATCCATATATTGATAATAAAGGATTTTACCCCGCTCCAGCCCATAAGTTTGGCTATATCGACGACCTGTGTGCCGGCCTGACCAACATAGCTGACTGCATTGGCATAAGCATTTGAGCCGCCTACTTCCTGAATTTGAACTGTATAAAGAGCGCCGCTTTCAACTTCGGTGGACGCAATAACAAGTTCATTATATTCATTGACATCGACAGTGATTACCTCTGATCCTGCATCGCCATAACTGTTTACAGGATCACTTTCAGTAAGCCTTGCCGTTGAGCCTGTTAAATCTGTCCATGTAGCACTCGGCTGAGACCATGTTGATTTGATAGGGTCGAAATGTTCTGTCCATCCTTCTGAAGCTGCCGCTTCTCTTAACTGAAGAAGACCGAATGTTACAGATTTGGTTTCTCCGTCAATCCATATATTTACCACAAATGATTTTGTTCCGCTCCATCCCATAAGCGCAGCAATATTAACTATCTGTGTGCCGGGAGTACCGACATAACTGACCGCATTGGCATAAGCACCACCTTCGACAGCTTCCTGAATCTGAATTGTATACAACGCGCCGGCTTCCACATCGGTTGAAGTGATAACGAGTTCACTGTAAACGCTTACATCAGCAGTAATAGTTTCTGATGTAGCGACACCGTAACTGTTTACCGGGTCGTTTTCAGTTAGTGTTGCAGTCGGCCCCGCCAAATCGGTCCAGTATGCACTGACCTCATTCCATGTTGTCTTGACAGGATCGAAATTCTCTTCCCACACAACTGCCGCTTTTGCGCCACAGGCGAAAATCATAACCATTGCTGTTATAATTAAAATCAAAAATCTTTTCATATTTTCACTCCTGCTCTCTGCTCATAAATAATATTTCTTGATATATTTATGGCAAACTAAGCTTTCAGATAATTATACCATTTTCTTCCTTAAAAGTAACGCACCAAGCCCGACAAAAACAAGTGTTATTGGCTCCGGAATAACGGCAGTAATTGTGGTTCTTCCGCTATCATAGCTATAAATGAAGCTTCCGATACCGTCATAAGCGGTTACATCGCCATAGGTTGTAACATCAGTAATTTCACCATTAAGAATCAATGAGCCGCCTGTAATATCAATTGAGCCGTTATCAGACATAACAAGTCCCCCGCCGCCGGTTACGTCAATAGTGCCGTCATCCAGTTGAATATGGCCTACGCCGTTACCGTTAGTACCGCTATAACCGCCTGCTACTGCCAACAGCCATGATATATTAACTGTTCCGCCATTCATCAAAAGTGTACCATCTCCCTGTGAACCGTCTGTGTCTCCGCCGCACATCAAAAGAGTTGTATTAACTATACCGGAGTCAACCTGTAATATGCCCTTCTGGTCGGTTCCCCACTGGCCTACAAACAGATGGTCTGAGACCTGAAGCGTACCGCCATTGACAGTCACTTTTGAGCCAGTTGGCGTTGTATCGCATATATGCAGCCAGTTGGCATATCCCGTCTCGCCTGTATTTAGAATCGGCCCTGTTGTATCATATGTGCCGACAACAACATCATCGCCGCTTGTAGGATATGCTGTCCAATTTCCTGTATCAACCCATAGACGATTGGTAGCATCGTTAGTCCACCACAACCACTGCCCAAACGACACGTTCGCCACTATGACAACAATTATCAGGGATGTTAAAAAACCATTTTTTTTCAATAACATAATCCTTCTCCTTTACAAATTAAGTTACATATTTAATACATCCATAACATTTTGCTGTTTTTTAAGTGCACTTCTTACACAGCATCTATGATACCATAATACAGGGCATTCTATATCCATTCAAAGCCAATATACGGATTTTTTTAGCCAAATTACGACAGGCCTAAAAAATAATTTATTGTTTGTATGTCATTCATATACAATTAGTTACAAAAACACACATTGCAATATTCATTATAAAATTTACCATTTTTTCAATGCAATTCTGGACATTTATATGCCAAGTCCGGATAATATATACTGTATGAAAAAACTGCCGCGAATAATTCTAATGGTCGAACCTTTAGGCGAGTATCTCCAGGGACTACTAAGGGGTATTGCGCAATATTCAAACTCAAACGGGCCATGGGTTTTTTACAGGGAGCCCGGCAAACACGAAGGTACACTGCCTCAGCTTAATCCCGAAGAAGCTGACGGCGTCATCGCCAAAATTGCCAACACTGCCGGTGCGAGAAAAAAACTTCCCCGGACAGTTCCGGTAATTCTTATCGGATATAGAGAAATTATTCCTGAGATGCCTCAGATTTTCGGCGACACTGAAGCTATCGGCAAAGTCGCCGCCGAGTATTTCCTCAATAAGGGATTCAGAAATTTCGCTTTTTGCGGCTTCGATGAGTTTCACTGGTCGCGGGAAAGAGGCAAAAGTTTCAAATTGTTTTTAGAAAACAAAGGATACAAAGTTCATTTATACAGAAATCTGAAAGGAGCTATGCGCAAGTCCTGGCAGCTCGAACAGCAGGACCTCGCTAAATGGCTCAGGACTTTGCCGAAACCTGTGGCTATTCTGGCATGTAATGACGACCGCGGACAGCATCTTATAAGCGCATGCAAACTCGGCAAAATGCGAATTCCTGACGAGATTTCAGTCCTCGGAGTTGATAACGACAAATTTGTATGCTCGTTAACTTACCCGCCGCTTTCGAGTATAGCTCTTGGTACAGAACGGGCAGGTTATGAAGCCGCGCAGCTTTTGGCAAAAATGATGCAAATGAAAAAATTCATTAATTCGAGCATTATGGTCAGGCCTACCCATGTTATAACAAGACAATCTACCGATATCATCGCGGCAGAAGATACGCTGCTTTCCGAAGCTATAAATTACATCCAGAAACATTCAAATATGGATATCTCCGTTGATGATGTAGCCGGCGAGGTAATGGTATCAAGAAGAAGTCTCGAAAGAAAGTTTCGCAGGCAGTTGAACAAATCCATTTATGATGAAATCCGGCGTATAAGAGTAAACAGAATTATCTCAATGCTGCTCGAGACCGACCTGACAATAGCACAAATCGGCCTTGCCATGGGTTTTAAAGATATCACACACACAGGCAGGTATTTTAAGGAAGAAACCGGCCTTTCGCCGCTGGCTTACAGAAGAAAATTTATTAACCAATCACTTTAACAAATGTATTTTCAGCCGTGCCGTTTCAAGCATCAATAAACAATTGGGATTTTTTCTGGAATCGCAGTTCCATTCTGTCGATTCGAATCCTGTCGCCAAAGCCAAGCGGAATAAGCTCATTTTTTGAAAGTGTAAAATCATTAACAAAAACATTTGTCAATTCCGTTAAGTTCTCCAGATAGAAACCCTCATCAAGATATAAAATAGCGGCATGTACCGGCTCAAGCCCCCTGTCGGTAAAGCTCAAAGAACAATCTGGTTTTGAGCCAATCGTGGCAATACGATAAATCAAGCAATAACTTTCACAGCCCTGCTTATCATCGGATCCGAGATTGTTCAGCCGTTCCAATGTTACTGAATTCAGTTCAGCCTTTGACGCTGTCTTCCACAGTTCGCCTGACAGCTCACTGATAATTTCTTTGTAAGGAGCGTCTTTCAGCCAATCCCTGAGACGATTTACACATTTAATCGACAAATTAAGCACACCGGCCAATTTCAGTTTTTGACCACTGCCGGTGATTTTCCTGCCCTTTGAATCTACCGTCTTTTCATCCAGCAAAGTTCCGTTGTCTGAATCGTTATCTTTGACCAATAAGCCTCTTTCATTCAAATCGATATAACAGTGCGCATCGCCGGTAATTTTACATGATTGTTTATTATTTTCTTCGCCGCTTGGAAGCAGTCTTGCAACAATATCGTTCTTTCTTGCCCGGCCGATTGTTACAGACGGCTTTGCAATAAGAACAACATTGAGCAGTTTATCCTTTGCTTCTATAAACAGGCTGGCAGTATCTGTTTGCGAGCCTCTGCCGGGGTGTATAACCCTTTTGGCAGACGAGTTGTAACTTGCGGCCGCTGCCAGAGAATCAGTCAATTGCTTACTGCGGCCAGGGTCCGAAACAAGCTTGAGTTCCTTGTAATCAGGATTCAAATTACTATATCCCTTCATAAGGTCGTTGGCCGTGCGGACCCTGTCAAACTTTATGAGATTTTCAATATTATTCCTCACGGAATTGCCCATATATTTGGCGTTATCGGAAACACTGCCGAAATCAATCAACTTCTCCGCCTGAATCAAAACATTATGAAACTCTTTTGTATTTTCAAAAACCGGCAGAATAAAGTCCGACCAGAAGGCATGCCATTTATCTTTTTTTCGAAGAGCTATACTGAATCGAATTAATTTTTCACCTGCCTTCGATGGTTCAACCGGAATACATTCATGTCCCGATGCACACGGGTCAAGACGACTGCAGCACCACAAATAAGTATTTTTCAAAAGATTCCCTGAAATTTCCGTTTTCACTTCATCAAAAACGTCATCGCTCAAGTTCTGAATTTGCAGTTCGATAATCCCGCAAAAACCTTCCATATAAAAATGATTGGTATTTATAGACAGAACCAAACCATGAGAAGTACCTTTGGGCTTATCCTGCAAATCGCCCGGCTGAACGGGGCTGAAAGATTGTATTACTTTTTCAAATAGTTCCTTTGCTCTATCCGCGGTAATACCGAGCCTTTCCCGCAAAGCGGACAGTTTAGAGGCTTCATCGGGCGGAATATCGCCGTCTTTTATCGCTACTTTCATTTTTTCAAGAAAGATGGATTCCTTCTGCTCGGGCGTTAAAGAGAAACCGGCTTTTTGCGGGTTCGCAATTTCAATCTCCGGCTGTATGCTATCCTCAATAGAGACACTGTCCGCCTCAGCCCGCTGATTCAAATCATAGCCGCAGTTTTCGCAAAACTTCGGCCTATCGCCTGTTAAAACTTTTCCACAACCCGGACAAATTTCTGCTGTCACTTGAACCTCTCCTTGTATCTAATATAGTCAACAATTATATCAGGACAACCAAATTTGTCCATACTACGTCTGTCAGGACTTTCGCCACAGTGTTTGCATCTTACGGCTTCGTCCTGAATCTCTTCAGCGAAATACGGACATCGTTTCATCTGCATTCCTTTTACATTTATATTTCATCTTCCTATTATCATAGGAATCCCAAATAAAATCAGAAAAAATACTATCATTATAAGAAAAGCTATTGCCTGACGAATCCATAAAGCTCTTTGAACTTCATCCCTTAGTTTTAACACTTTTTTATTCGTAGAATCGTATTCTAAAGCATGCTCGATAAACTTAAGGGCATTCCAACATTTATCAAAACCATTTCCAAATTTTGTATCAGCCAAAGCCTTTTGAGCTTTTTCGATTTCTCTTTTTATGATAAGACTTGGAAATTCGTCCTGTAATTTTTTTATATCATCAAGAGATGAGTCTTCTTTTAATAATTCAGGGATTAATTGTTGTGCTTGTTCGTAGTTTTGCTGCCCAACTAAAGACATAATCTCTGATTTCAAGGTTTCAATTTGATGAATGGATTCTTCGGATTGTTTTAATATATTGGAGAACTCCTGGTTCATATATCCTGTCTGCATGCCGCGTTTGGCTTCTTTTATAGCACGACTATATTTTTTCTCTTCATAATATTTAAATGCCTGGTCGAAAGCATCGTGGGCTTCCTTAAAGCGGGCAATGTTAACTCCGCAGGAGCCGCAGTGTTTAACTCCAACACGGTCCTCGTGTTCACATTTAGGACATTTTTCAAACAAACCAGCACCGCAGGTCTGGCAAAATTTCACATCTTCAGAATTTACTGCTCCACATTCAATACAGGTACCAATGCCAGTGGTATTTGATGCCGCAGCAATATGAATTTTGTCTGATTGTTCGAGTTCTTTAACAAAATCATCCACGGTAAATTGCCTGTCTTGGGGGTTTGGCTTTAAGGCTCTTTTTAGGGCGGGACAAATTTCGTTTGAAACGGTATCCAGGTCAACTGCATCCGGCAGTTCACCTGTAACCATATGGTATAAAGTTTTGGCCAGCGAATATATGTCTGCACGGTGATCTGCATGCTTGGCATCTCGCTTTTGTTCAGGAGCCATATAAGCCAGCGTTCCCATACCATAGCCGGTAACAGAAAGCTCAGATTCCCTGCCTAATTGGGCCAAACCAAAATCCAGCAGTTTAGGAGTCCCATCTTCGGAAATAATTATATTAGACGGTTTGATGTCTCTGTGAATGATACTCCGCCTATGAGCATAAGATAAGGCCTGGCCAATTTCCTTGATTATAGAAAGAGATTTTACAAGTTCTATTTTTCCATTTTTCTCAATTCTATCCTGTAGATTCTGCCCCTGAATATATTCCATTACTATAAAAGGGGAAGCATTATCTTCGTTGACATCATAAATTGTAACTATGTTTTCGTGGTTCAGTGCGGCGATTACCTGAGCTTCCTGAAGAAACCTTTCAATTCCCTTCTTCTCGGCATCGGCTTTACCATGCAATCGTTTAATTGCAACTTCGCGTCTCAATTTACGGTCACGGGCTTTGTATACTACCCCCATGCCGCCTGAACCAAGAATGTCTAATATCTCATATCGAGATTCAAATGTATCAGATTGCTGAATTTGCCCTGATGCAATAGGGGAAATATTCTGATTGTCCAATTGAGAATTTACTAATGTCGGTTCTCCATCAAGTGAACCAGTTTGGTTGTTTTTGAAGGTATTGCTCTTGCCAAGCAAAGTCTCAGCCCCACCGAGAGTGTCATATTGAGACTCATCCTTTTTCGCCTGGATTGTAAAGGCTTTATCGAGCGTGTCCGTACTGTGTCCTGCGAGATTTTCGCCGCAGTGTTTGCACTTTACGGCCTCATCCTGAATCTCTTCAGCACAATACGGACATCGTTTCATCTGGTCTCCTCAACAGTATTCCTGTTACAGTTTTTCCTTACAATTAGGACAGAAACGACTGTCAGATGATACTGCTTTACCGCATCGCGGACAACTCTTTTCGGCATCCGGTCTTTGCGGGTTTATGACAATCGGCGAACCGCCTATTCCGCCGGGAGTAACGACCGTCTGGCTGCCTGCACTATGAGCCTTGGCACGAGTCGCGGCAGTTTCTCCCATTTGCTGTAATGCGGCATTCATAACTCGTTCGAGCCTGTCGGCGGCATCTTTATTGGTTTGTTCCTGCCTGGACATAAAATCCTGCATCTGTTTGAATCTCGTATCGTTTATAGTCGCCTCTGTTCTATATTTTTCAGCGAGAATTTTTGCTACGTCCGGACTTGCGGCCGCTGTCATAACAAGTATCTGTTCCGGAGAAAGTTTTTCTCTGGCTCTGTACGCTTCGAGCTTCATTAGTCTTTCGGCAGAAGGACCGTCCAGAATACTAATCAGAGCCGCAGCAGACGCCTTTGAACGCTGTTCGAGTTTCTGAGCTTCGGTTTCAAGCTCAACAAGCTCGGTCTTCTTCCGAAGTTCAATCGCCTTTTCAGCTTCCCAGAAATCCCGCTCGGACTCGATTCTTTCGACCTGGTCTTTTGCCTTCGCCTCGTCGATGTCTTTTTCTATTTTCGCTATCAAATCGAGTTTGGCCTGATTTCTTGTATGCCCGTTTTTAATTCCCTCGATTTCTATCTGCTGTGTAACCAATTCCTTATTACGGTTAAAAACAAACTGTCGTTTTATTTTGTCCAGCTCATCTTCTCTGAGTAAGCCTTTGATGCCAAGCTCGTGTTCAGTTTGCCTGATGAAATCTTTAAAGTCGTTCTCGTCCTTTATTTTATCCATCTGGTCAGTGGTCATAGTCTTGCGGAGTCGTTGTGCCAGTTTCAATCTATCAATGTCGATATCTGCTTTTTGAGTATCTACATAAATTTTGGCTTCATCCGCTCGAATCGGGTCATAGGCCGGACAGAAGAAATCGACAAACCGCAACTGCACCATTTCGAGGCCGACTCTTTCCAAAATCGGCTCAAGCTCAAGCTGCATCTGGCGTTCGACATCCTTTCGGATTTCCGTATTATTGTAAAGCTCCCTGACGGATTTGGAACCGACATAAGTCTGCAGGACAGAATGCAACTCATTTGTAAGAGAACCCGCGAAATATCCGACTGTCAGTTTATTTCTGCTCTTAAAGGCATTTGTGTAGAGCTTGTCCGGGTCCTTTAGCTGCACCATCGCCTTAAAAATCGCGTCAACTTCCACATGGTCTTTACTGTACAGCTTTATGGCCTCAAGATGCAGTTCGACATCGCCGGCATCGACCAGAACGACAGAGGTTGGCGTAGTTTGATTGAAATTATTTACTTTTCTGAGGAATCCGTTGACGTCATATTTGCCTTCATCGACATAACCGCAAAACCTGCCTTGCTGGAATATCATTCCTTTTGTGCCGTGCTCCACTATCAGGCCTTTGCTGAGGAAGCCTTTGACATCGCATTCATCGACTCTGACAGCAAAATCATCCTCGCCCCGAACCCAGCGGTTGCCGAATAAAGGCGCCTTTTGCTGCTGGTCGAGGTTGCATCCGCACTTCCAGCAATATTTACTCTGTGCTCCGACTACGGCGCCGCATCTGCCGCAATTGGTATCGGTTGAGGACGCGGACGTGCCGCAAACATTACAGAACTTTGCAGTTTTAGGAACCCTCGCGTTGCAATCCGGATTCGCACATCTGTTTGAAAAAATTCCCATTGTTATCTCTCCTTTCTATCTCGGCCGCGTCGCGGTACGAATTAGTTTTTTAAAAGAAACCCAGACTATCGACAAAACTATCAACCCTGCAACAACCCAGACAACAGGATGATAAACAGCCAACTGCAGCATTTCAGGCCATTCCAGCCAGACTGACGCGGTAACAGGTTTACTGCTCCAGGCTATCTGACCTGTTTCCACATCGGCCATATGCAAAGTCATTCGGGCAATTGCGTGAAATGTCCAGGGATTCACCTCTCTTTGCCTTACAGTTCCATACACTATGGCGTCGCAGCCTTCAATCTTGCCGAAACTCTGTACGGTCTGAGGATTCATTATATCCTCACGTAAGGTATTCCACTTAATTTCGCCGAGAAGTTTGTCCCATTCCTCCGTTGAACGTACCATAATTTTATAAGGTGAATTGCTCAGATAGCTTTTTACCGTGTCAAGAACATAGCCATCTTTGTCTTCTCCCCATAAAGGAAGCACCGCGACAGTATTAATATCCTTAATTTGTGTCGCTTTCAGTTGTTCCGCAGCCTGGCCGCAAACCTGGTCAACAGCTTTATCGAGAGTACGTTTTACATTCGCCCCTGCATTACCCGCCAACAGAATTGTTAACGAAATCACAAAAAATATTATTTTTTTTAAGCGTACCATAAGATTATCTCCTGATTTTTTATTCCAATAAACCTTTCTTGTGTGTTTCTATCTCCGCTTTATCCAGTCTTTCCACTTTCAGTTTTATATTTTCGATTTCTTCCAGATAAGCTGCCAGATTTTCCTTAACACTTGCATCCAGTCTTATCCAGAAAATTGCCCTGCCGGATTCGGCATCCCAGCTTTTGAGCGTTACAGATTGTATACCGGACTTTTTAGACAGACCAAGCCTGACATAATCGACATATTCAGCCTTACTCAATCCGTCGATTCTAACCCGCCTCAGCAAAACTCCCCGTGCGCTTTTGCGAAGTATCTCATCGCTGAGCTTCTGCGCGAGTTCCTTTCCGCATTCGGTCATCGCACTTTCCGCGGCCCGCTGCTGGTCCAAAGCACGTTTACCGCGAACCAGTGCGCTTTTGACGGTCAATACTTCCTTGTCGCTGATTTGTGCGACCTTGCCCCGGCCGTCAGCTTCGAATGAATAAAAATCCCCAAACTTATCAACCTGTTTTACTTTGGCCTTAATGAGTACATACATATCCACGTCTCTTTGGTTCGCAACAGCCCCTAAGGTTGCAGCCGTTGAAGAATAATCAGGACAAGGCGAACCGTCTATCACCCTGAATCCGAGGTCTGTGAAATGCTCCGTAGCCGACTGCAATAACGCATCAGTACTCATCGTCTCGCCGTCCGACTGAACCTGCTCATCCGAACAAATGAGTATTCGCAGCAAATCAAGCTTAGCGTAATACATGAGCGATGCCTTGTCTTCATTCGACACCGCCGGCTCGGATGAAGGTTTAACCGATTTTACCTGATAGGCATCCTGCCGTTCAGACTGCGGCGGCACATCCTGGGCCGGCGTTGTACTCGCCGGCGCCATTACTACAGGTTCTGTCCTTTGATTCGATCTCTGACAGCCTGTTACCAGCACAACACAAAAAAGCAGCAACATATAACTGATTTTGTTTCGCATAATTTTCTCCTTACAATATTTTATTTACTTCCCTCTTTTTCCTGATGAGGCTTACAATGTTTTAACTTTTTAATTCCAAAGCACTCTGTGCATATCGCGGCCTGACAGATTTCACACCTGCCGGCAATGCCAAGCTCGCTGACAATTCTTGCCCCACAGCTTCCGCAGCGAATCTCGCGCAGCGCTACAGGCTTTTGGCCGGTAGCTTCTTCGTGAACAGCCTGCTTTTGCCGTTCGAGATAGGACTCCAAATCAGCCATATAAACACGGTAAACCCGGCCGACTTTTGCCGCAGGCAATTCCCCGCCGCGGATAAGGCGATAAATCGTCTTGTACTCCAATCCTAAGATTTCCGCCACTTCTTCAATACTTAACAACTTTTCCATTTACACCTTTCATTCATAGCTATTTAAATTCTATCACACTAAACTATGCGTAATTATACACACTTATAAAGTACTTTACAACCTTTTTTTTACTTTATTTTACTTTAAATTCCAAATAGCTATAACTGTCTATAAAATAACAACTTACATTATTCAGTCAACTCGCACAGTACCTTTTTACGAATTTTTTGAAACCATTCATCGTTTTCAGGAATGTTATCCTTAAGACAATACAAGTATCCCTGCGCCAATACTTTGACTGCTTCGTTATATTCTCTGCGTTCTATAAAATTTTCTGCTTCTTTATAATAATGTTTCTGGCGTAATTGAAAAAAGCCAAGATTAAGGTCAAGGTCGCGATCGAGTATCCATTTTGATGCCTTTTCAACCATAGCCTGCTTCAGTTCCTGTTTCATTTCAAGTTCGCTGGGTAATTCAAGCGAGTCTGCTGGAATTCCGGCACATGGGACACCTTCCTGAAAAGTATCGGAAAAGTCGCGCTGAACCGAGAAAGTTTCGCTTCCAATAGAGGCATTTGATGCGGCCGAGTAAGGTCGTAATGAAACAACCATTCTTCCTTTTACCTGCTTCTCACCGGACATATAATCAATAGTTTGAATACGAGGCCTTGTAATGGTCGGAGACGGCAGAGGAGGAGGCCATTTGCCTCTATCACGGCCATAACGTGCTCTCATATCTTCACATTGCTGACTATATTCCGGATTCGGGATTTCTTCTTCTCCTACCGTACACGCAACAAAATTCTTTTTCTCAGAAACATTACGCAGCGGGCTAATATCCAAAGTAGAAACATCTCCGAAAATAGCAAGCTTTTGACCCAACTGCACAGGAACATCACTTTCTGAAGTCCCGCGTTCTATTACAAGTTTTATTTTTTCCGGTTCGTCAATGCTTATCCCATAAGGCAATAATTTTCCTAAATGACTGATGAGCATTCCGGCAAATTCCTTCCCCGCTCCTGATTCTGCTGTTGGCGACCCCAAAAAGGCAATACCGATTTTAATTTGAATAGAATCATTAACTATATCTGTCATATCCTGATGCAGATTGAAAATTTCATTGTCGCCGGGATTAAGTTGTTTAGCCTTGACTGCGGCTATATACGCGTGAAAATCATTAACTTTGTTGGTTTTTTCCTCTTTGGCCAAATTCTTGTAAAACTCACTGCCTTCACGCCGGATAACCTTAAGCAGGTCCTGGCAGTTAGCTACCCCTGTCTCCTGAATCTGACTGTAAGCGGCAAAGTATTTCTTATCCGTTATCAATTTCCCAGCCTCACTTCGCACTACTTTCCCCTGAGTCTCATTCACCAGAGAGTCCATTAACATCAAGACTGAGGTGGATGGAGCCGGCTGTTCCTCTTTGAAAGTTTTTAATATTTTAGATGCCCCATCATAGTCATTATCACTGCATGCTTTTCTAATAAGATTCTTAAAGTATTCGTTACGTTTTTCAATAACATTTGCCAGACGTGCCGTAATAGTACTATTACTCGGATCCAATATCATGGCCTGATTTACCGCCTGGACGGCTTTGCCCCAATGTTCCCGTGTTTCCTCGGCCAGGGCCGTTTCGAGGTATTTTCTTATTTGCCCGTGAAGATTCTCTATCTCATTGCGATAGCCCTCAATACGTGCTGCCATAATATTGCCCCGGTCGTATCGTTTTTTAGCATCGAGTATGCGAATTGCATTTTCATAGGCGGTTATGTTCTGACCATTTCCAAATGCCGATGCTGCTTCTTCAAGAGTTTTTGAAACGATTTCAGTTTTCAGCAAATCAATATCTTTCTGAATTTGCTGCTTTTGTTTTTTAGACATCGACGTATTCACACACGCTTCGTATGCGTTGACTGCCTGCTCTAATTTCTTTTCTTGTTTGTAACTCTCAGCTTCCGGACATAGTGGCTGCTTTTTAAAGAGCTGATCTAAAAAACCGGCTTTTTTTGCCTCAGCTCCCGACGCCTGGCAATCAAAAAGAGATAGACACATAAAAAAACATCCAATCAGTAAAAAATTCCTCTTCATAAAATATCCCTTAAAAAATTAATTAATATTTTTTGATTTTTCTCAGATTTTATCTAATTCATTTCGAAAACAACTCTAAACCCTATCCTGTCACGGCTATTATCAGGTTTCAGATAGTAACGTTTGGCAGACCTGCAGTCTTTCGGAGTATCGTACCATGAGCCGCCGCGAAGAACACGATATTGGCCGGAATCCGGCCCATGCGGGTCAACTGAAGGACTCTGTGAATAATAATTTTCATCATACCAATCCTGACACCATTCCCAGACGTTACCAGACATATCATATAATCCCCACGTATTGGGAGTGAAACTGCCAACGGGTTTTGTCCGTCGGGCACCGCCCGGCCTTCCATCGTAACTGCACCAGCAAATTTTCCGCACTTCCTGCAAGCCGTTCTGTCTATTGTTAAAAGCAGTATCTGTGCCGGCTCGGCAGGCATATTCCCATTCCGCTTCTGTAGGTAATCTGTAATACCCGCCTTTTTTTTGCTCTTTTAGACTTAACTTCATACAAAATTCATTCGCATCATTCCAGCTCACCTGTTCGACAGGCAGATTATCATTGCCTCTAAAATCGCTTGGATTTCTACCCGTAACATCTTTGAACTGTTTTTGTGTTACCTCATATACTCCTATATACAACCTTTTGCTTATTTTCACTTCATGCTGAGGGCTTTCATCGGGGGTTCGCTCCTCACTAAGCGGGCTGCCCATGATAAATTTATCCACAGGAAGTAAAACCAACTTCATCCCTATGGAATTAGTAATAATCTTGTCGCTGCAACCGGAAGCTATTTCATTCTTCCAGAAAATAGCTTCCTGATTATCGGGAAACAAATCAATGGCATCTTTAATGGCCGCTGATGCTTCTTCGCACTGTTTCTTATTGTATTTTTCTATGGCAAGAGATAACAACTCCTTAAATTTCTTCTGTTTTTCAATTTTGGCTATCTGCGATTTCAGGGATTCTATCTTTTCCTTCAGAGATTTATTTGTATATTTTTGAGCCTCTTCGTAACATTTTAATGTCGTGTATAATGCGGGCAAAGAGCCTTCTTTTTCTGCATTTTTTTCCGCATCTTTTTCTGCTCGCTGGGCCTCCCTGATCCATTTTAAATATTCCTGCAGGTTCCGCCATTCTTGTTCAGCAACAATCAATTTTGCTCGTGTATCTGGAACATCTTTATATTCAAGAGCCTTTTTGTAATTGGCAATTGCTTCTTCCCAGGCCTCTCGCTTCTGTGCAGCTTCCGCTTTTGATAAATATATATTATGGTTACAGGTATCAAGTTTATCTTTTACTTCGATGTTATTCGGCTTGATTTTCAGTGCCTGATTATACGCTTCTATAGCCTTTTCCCACTCCCGCAGAGTTTCAGCGTCATTACCATCCCTTAAAAAGGCTCTGAATTGCTGCTCCCGCCCTATTACGGCTTGAAGTTTTTTGGCCTCTTCATTCTCAGTATCGATTTTTAATACTTTCTCCACACAATCAGAGGCTCTGTTGAACTGCTCTTTACTTATTAAGTCTCGAGCCTGAGAAAGTAAATCTGTTATCTGCTTTTTATCTTCCCATTCAGGTTTTGTCGCCAATGCCCATTTTGCATACTCGGTGTTTGGATATTCGGCGATTAAATCATCGAGCTGATTGATAGCCTGAGCATAATCACCTTTCTGGAAAAGTATTTTTGCATACTCCTTTTTCCACGCAGGCTTTGTCGTCACTGCCCACGGTACATACTCGGTATTGGGGTATTTATTGCGTATCTTATCCAGCAGCTTGATAGCTTGAGCATAATCACCCTTTTGGGCAACCATTATAGCATTGTCCTTTTCCCACTTAGGTTTTGTTGCCAATGCCCACTTTGCATATTCGGTGTTTGGGTATTTGGCGATTAGCTTATCAAGCAGTTCAATGGCTTGAGTATAATCACCTTTTGAGACGGTTATTTTCGCGTTCTCTTCTTCCCATTCAGGTTGTGCTGCCAATGCCTGCGGTGTATATTTGCTGTCAGGATATTTGGTGATTAACTTATCAAGCAAATCGATAGCTTGATCATAATCTCCTTTCTGGGCGGATATTTCCGCATTTTTCCAAATTTTCCCTGCCCCGAAGAAAACATCTATCTTTTCTACAGTATAATTCTTCAGTTCCTGCCACTTATGATTTAAATCATATTTTTTATCAATCCCAAAAACCCCGGCCATGAGCAAGACAAAAATTATCATCACGGCAAAGGCTTTTATCATTGCGATTTTAGGCTTCCGCTCCTCTTTAAACGAAATTGTTTTGGCATAATCTATTGTACCTTTATATGCTTTTTTCCCGCGTATCCTTAATGACTGCCAATTAATAGTTTTGGAATCTGCGCCGAGGTCGACTAACAATTCTTTGGCACTATTTTGCCGTTTACCCGGCTCTTTGGAAAGGGCTTTCAGCAAGGCTGTATTTTGTTTTTGGCTAAGTTTATCCAATGGCCGTGGCGGTACATTCACAATCTGATATTCTATCGATCCCCGCCAGAAAGGCGGTTTGCCGGACAGGCTCTCATATATACTTGCGGCCAGCGAATAAATATCGCTTCGATGGTCTGGTTCGCCGCCGCGAAATTGCTCCGGAGCCATATAAAGTAATGTGCCGGAAGTTTCCTTGCCGGTTATGCGAGTCATAGAATCTTTAAGCTGCCTTGCGATGCCAAAATCAGCCAATTTGGCAGTACCAGACTTGGTAAGCATTATATTGGCAGGTTTAATATCTCTATGCAGGACATTCTGTGAATGTGCGTAATCCAGACCTACAGCTACTTGTGAAAATATCTCAATAGTCTCATCAACACTCAATGTACCGGCAGAAATGATTTTTTCCTCTAAACTGCCGCCATCAATATACTCCATTACCAGGTATTTTATCGCTTCATCAGACTGGAAAGTACGCAGTCTAACGATATTATGATGCGATAATTTCAGGGCTGTTTTTGCCTCTTTGCGAAGATTATCTATTGCCCGTTTATTATTGGCCAGAATTGTCGGTAAAACTTTAACAGCAACTTTGTCATCAAGCTCTATATCCTGCGCCAGATATACCATACCCATTCCCCCGTAACCAATCTGGCGGATGATTTTATATTGCCCACTTAGAATCTGTCCTTCCTGCTCACCAGGCATTGTCGGGGCATTGTCTAATGTGTCAAAACCATCCTCACTCATTTACAATCCCTTTTAATCATTAGCTTAATTTTGTATATATCTGTGCTCATCCGTGGGTTTACTCTTTTTCTTTCTTCAATTGTTTTTCTATTTCGCCGAGCATCTCATCGATTTTGCCGTCAACCTGGCCCTCGGCCATCTGGGCACGCTCTGAAATCATCGAATCAATCTGGTCAAAGCTTACCGATTCTTCGTCGCCTTCGTAATCAGTTTCAAATGCGGTATCGCTAACCCTGTCGAGCACCATAGTCATCGCTCTATCCATTTGTTTTGCCTGTCCCATCGCCATGTTGAGGTCTGTAACAGTTTTGGAAAGATCGATATTCTTAAAGACCGCTGAAATCGATTTCGTAGCCGACTGCAGGCCTTTTGCGAACTGGCCATAACCTTCTATCCGCTCCTTTGTCTGAACGAGGGCTTCAAATGTAAGCAAGGCACTTTCGAACCGCCTGCGTTCATTCATTGTCTGCACAAGCAGCTTGGCAAGTTTCTGATAGTTTGTCTTATCGCCCTGCCTTTTCGCCCTTATTGCCTTTTCGCAATAGCCGTGTTCGTGCTTATTGAGGTCGCGAATCCTCCTCCTATGCAAATCGAGCACATTTTGAATAGCCATATCGCGTTCAAGCTGCCGCTGCTGTTTACTTTTAAATAATCCGCCAAGTGCCATATTTTATCTCCTAATCAATTTTAAACCGCAGATTTATACGGATTTATTCTGCCATTTTTCATACTTTGTTAAATCGTTTTTATTTGTCAGAGGCGGCATATGGGCAATAACGTTATCCAAATCATCAGGAGAAATTACTGTCATTTTCAGTGTGTAATTTTCCAGTGCCGCTTTGCCTTTATCCACTAAATCGAGAAGGTCGGGATTGGCCTTTGAAATCATATTCCGTATAAGCTCCTTGCAAATCTGCTCTATTTCCCGACCGCTGTAGCCGGCTGTTTTATCAGCACACTGTTCCACGGTTCCTGTGATTTTGTAACCTTTTTTAATCAGCAGCAGCTCGAATATTTTTTCTCTCGCTTTCTTATCAGGCAGACCTACATAAGCAAGCTTGCCGAAACGTGAAAGCACCGCCTGGTCAATCAGCCACGGTTTGTTGGTAGCGGCTATGACTAATACGAGCTTATCGGAGCTTTTGCTTTCGAAGCCGTCCATACAGGTTAAAAATTCGGCAAGAACCCTTCGCTCCGCTCCATTGCTGTCGGAATCTCTATTGGCTACAAGCGATTCAAAATCGTCGAGAAAGATTACCGCAGGACTGCTCTGTTCGGCCAGTTCGAATATCGCGTTTACGAGTCTGCTCGATTCGCCGAAATATTTGCTGAGCATATCGCTTATTTTGCAGGAAAAAAATGTCGCCTCAAGTCCTTTCGAAACGGCCGCGGCGATAAGAGTTTTTCCTGTTCCGGGCGGACCATATAAAAGCAGATTGGCCGCCTTTGAAACTCCCATTTCCGCAGGTCTTTTGGCAAAAGACAAAGCGTAAGATTCCTTCACAAACTTTTTCACATCATCAAGACCTGCAATATCGTTCCAGCCGACTTTTGCCTGCTTTATCAAACCGCGGGCATTTTCAATATAATTTCCTTTTTCGCCTGCAATTGTCTGATTATCCGCCGGTATGGTAACCCCGTTTTGCACGCCCGGTTTTTTGCCGTTACGAAGCTGGTCGGCGTAAGTCTGCAATTTTTCCGCTTCAGCCAGTCTTTTCTTTTTAACTTCACTGCTGGTCGCACTCATAGCATATTGTTTCATCAATTTTGCCGCTCGTGCATAACTTGAAGCCGCCTTCGCCCAATTTTGCAGGTCCACGAGCCTTCTGGCCGTGCCTATCGCGCCTTCCAAAAGGTCAACCAATACACCGCTTAAATCAATAGACATATCATTAAACCTTTCTTTATCCGCAGATTAACGCAGATTCACTGGGCATCTTGTTTTCATCTGCGATTATCTGTAATTACGCTTTTTCCGGTTCTTCTTTTTCCTTTGGTTTAAAGACCTTCTCTTCGATATTTTCCCAGGCATCTTCGGTCAGTTCCTCTTCGCCGGCTTCTTCCATCGCAGCGACTATCTTTGAAATTTCCGGGTCAATCGCTTCGATTTCGGCGTCGCTTTCGCCAAGAATATCCAGCAGTCTTTTGGACTGAGCGTCGCCCTGTTTGCTCTTTACTTTAATATCGAGCATAAATTTTTCGAGCTTCTCCGGCTCAAGGGAACTTATCATTCCCCACAAGCCTTCTGTCTTTAAGAGTTTCTCACGCTTCTTAATCTGGGACAGCTTGCCGGTAACGAGAATCTGCCTGCTTATCAGATTATTGGCCTTGACAATATCTCTTGCCTCATCGTCAACCTGTTTTATCTGAATGGCGAGAGTTTGTTTTTCAAGAACGCTTTTCTTTTTTCGTCCTTCCTCGAACAAAGTCCGTTTTTTACCTTCCAGTTGTCTTACCTCGCTGATAAAACCTTCCTGAATCGTCTGCAGTCTGATTTTTTCGTCCTCGAGCTGATTAGTGGTAAGCTTTTCTATCTTCATCAGCTTTCCGCCAAAAAGTCCTGTCACCTTGCTCAACCAATTTTTCATAACTGTATCTCCTAATAAAGTGTTAAATTTTCTTTTTCAATACAAAGCCCACGCCCGAAACTTTACTCAAAACCATATCTTCGGATTCGGCTGCAAATTGCCCCGCTATATCCTTCACAAACTCAAGACTAAAACTGTTTTCGATTGCTATCTTTTCCAGATTTGCAAACTCCCGCACCATAACAGCCCGTTTGATAGCGTCCCTGCAAACCCTGCCGCGCTCATCCAGCGTCAGTCCGCAGAAATACTGGATATATTCGCTTAGTCGCGTACTTTTTCTGTCCCAAACCAATTCCGGAATCTCCGGCCCAGCCAGAATTGGATAGACTGCATTAGACGCCCAGCCTGAACCGCTCGGCTCATTTATTACAAATCGTTTCGCTTCATCATTCCAGCCGGTCGGACTAAACAGGCCTAATATGCAATCAAAACAGCCGCGTGTTGCCAAATCTGATTCTTTACTGAGAATTGCGCTAAGTTCGCCAAGCGAAATCGGCTCATCATCATTGCCGGATTTTACAAGTCTATCCAGCCGAATAATAACTTTGCCTGTAAGTTCAATCGGCCGTTGTCGCTTTCCAAAAAGTCCAGCCCTTGTTGTAATACGAATTGATATGAATTTACCTGACGGGAATTTGCTCTCCAATTCGCTTCGCAGCATTTTCCCCTCGGTCAGTTTGCGTAATTCAGATAGATTATCACCTTCCTGAATTGGCCCGTGATTCTCTACCATAGCCAAATTCTCTCTTAACCGGCCAATAAACTTATCCTCACAAATTTTCTTCTTCGCACTATTTATCATTCTTACTCCATTGTTCTTTTGTTACGATCTGTCTTCATTGCAATTCCGGATAGTTTATTTTATTGTATTGAATTCTATCTTATCACTTTCATTAGCAAATTTTATATCAGCTTCCGCTTTAATCTTCTGAATGTAATCCAGAACTATCTGTTCTTTCTGCTTGTTGGTAAGAACCTCTACAATTTGACCTTTTGCCTTATCGAGACTACAGGTATTGGCATTGGCATATTCGACAAGTTTTATAATATGGAAACCGAAATTAGTCTCTACGACATCGCTTACCTGACCCGGTTTAAGTGAATAAGCCGCCTTTTCAAATTCTGAGACAAAAGTGCCTTTGGGCTGCATACCCAAGTCTCCTCCATTCTTTGCTGAAGGACATTGTGAATATTGTTTTGCAAGTTCTTCGAAGTTTCCACCGGCTTTTATCTTCCCCAGAATTTCCTGCGCCTTCATTTTAGCTTGTGCTTTGGCTCGTTCAGGGCGATTGTTATTCTTTTCAGGTATTATAAGTATATGCTTTGTGTGCATCTTTTCAGGTTCCTGGAATTGCTGACTATTTGCGTCATAGTACGCCTTAATCTGTTCATTGGTGGGGGCTTTTATTTTATTGGCAAACTCGCCTTCTATCAATTTTTCAAACATTAATTTCTTGCGCATATTCGATTCGAATTCGCTTAAAGTTGTGCCATAAGACTTGAGAAGCGATTTGAATTCATCAATTGTTAAATTCTGCTCGGCAATTTGTTTGTTAGTCTGCTCATCTATGTCAGATTGGCTGACGGTAATATTCTCCTGCCTTTCCTTCTGGGCCAGAAGCTCTTCGATTACCAATTGCTCTACGATGCGTTTTCTCAACTGCTGACGATATTGATCCTGCATATTCAGAGGAATCCTGCTTGTAAGTTGTTCCATTCTTGCCTGCAGCATTTTTTCTATCTGCCCTTCAGTAATTTTTGTGCCGTTAACCGTTACAACAGCGGCACTTGAATCAGTTATTTGTTGTGGTTGCGGAGGTTCAGTTAAATTTCCGGTATTAGGACTGTAATAGCCGTCTATCTTCTTTTTCAAAGTTAATGCTTCGCTGTTATCAGGATATAATTCAAGTGCTTTACCTAAAGCCTTTAACGCCTCTTTACTTTGTTCCTTATTGTCTCTTGCTTTAGCATAAGATAATAGTTCATCGAATTCTTTCTGATTTTCCTTTTCAACTATTTTTTTTCTCTCCGCTTCAATATTATACTGCACAGTCTTTTTAACAGAATCAAGCTTAAGTTGTGTTGAAGTAACCTGCTTGAAAGATAATGCTTTTGTGTAATTTTCAATCACTAAATCAAGGTTATTTGCTTTTTCCGCACCTTCCGCCTTGGCTAAATATAAATTATGCTGACAGGTCGCGAGTTCATCTTTAATTTCGCTATCTTCAGGCTTTATTTCTAGTGCTTTTTGGTAAAATTTCACGGCATCAGATAAATTACCTTTTTTTTCAGAGGCTTGTGCCTGAGCAATCCATTTGTCATATTCTTGTTTTTTCCTATCAGCCTCAATCTTATCCTGTTCTAACTTTTTCTCTTTTTCCTCTACCAATTTCTTTTGTTTTTCAGCTTCGGCTTCTTTTGCAATCTCCTGGGCAGTCTTTTCAACCTGCTTTTGAACGTTAGGTATAGTTATCGGTTTTATAGGAGACTGCGGCTCTATCGCTGATTTTTCAGAAACAGGCCTCTGCGTAATATCTGCTGCCGTCTGTTGAGCATTTTGACTACGGTATTTCACAAAAATCATCAAGGAAATAATCACGGCAATAGCCAGAACCGCTGCGACCAAAGCTCCTATCTTCTTTTTTTGGGCTTTTTGTCTTTCAACTTTTATATTTATCGTTTGGGCATAATCCAGCGTATCTTTATAATGCTTTGGCGTATCTTTTTTAACCGGCTGCCAATTAAGAATTGCTGAATCTGCACCAAGGCCAGCCAATAATTCTTTGGCGCTTTCCTGCCGGTCATTCGGTTCTTTGGAAAGGGCTTTCAGCAGAGCCGTGTTTTGCTTTTGGCTAAGTTTATCCAAGGGCTGGGGCGGCACATTCATAATCTGATATTCTATCGAACCACGCCAGAAAGGCGGTTTGCCGGACAGACATTCGTATATACTTGCGGCAAGAGAATAAATATCGCTGTGATGGTCGGGTTTGCCACCGCGAAATTGTTCCGGAGCCATATAAAGCAGTGTCCCGCTTGTTTCTTTGCCGGTAATATGAGTCATAGATTCTTTAAGCTGCCTTGCGATACCGAAATCGGCAATTTTTGCAACGCCGTCTTTAGTAAGCATTATATTGGCAGGCTTTATATCCCTGTGCAAAACATGCTGTGAGTGTGCATAATCAAGCGCTGCGGCAACTTGTGTAAATATTTTAAGAGTTTCGTCAACGCTTAATACTCCGTCAGCAGTGATTTTATCCTCTAAGCTTCCTCCATTAATATATTCCATTACAAGGTATTTTATGGCTTCATCAGACTGGAAGTTATGCAAACGAACAATATTATGGTGAGACAATGCAAGGTCTGTTCTTGCTTCTCTGCAAAGATTATCTATCGCCCTTTTGTTATTAGCCAAAAGTGTCGGCAAAACTTTTATGGCTATTTCAATATCAAGTTCCAAGTCTTTGGCCAAATAGACTGCCCCCATTCCGCCGGAGCCGATTTGGCGGATGATCTTATATCGTCCGCTTAGAATCTGCCCGCCCGGTTCACCCGGTATCGTTGGGGCATTGTCTAAAGTGTCAAAATCATCCTTACTCATTTATCTTTTCCTTTTTATTCCATCAGCATTTATCCGCGTTCATCTGCGGTTACTAACCGGCACTAAAGGTATCCTGTATTCGCATTTTCTCGAGTTCGCCGGCAAGCCAGATTATGAAAAAAACTGAAAATACAAAAGCCGCAATCAGCATCACATCAATAAGCTTACTGAACTGAAAAGCCGCAAACACAAACGCCAGTAACAAACCTGAACCTGAATAAATGATAATTAAAATCGCATTAACAAAATTCGACTCCTGCGCTAGCATCTTATTTATTAAAGGCACCGTAGCCAAACAGAGCAGCGAATATATCACAAGCCAGGATAAAATCCGCATACACGGATTAACCTTTTGTATCGCCGCAATAGCCGGATTAGCTGATAATTGCTCTGCTTGAACCTGCTGGGGTTCAGCAGGCTGATTTTTTTGTTCGTTATGAATTTGAATGGTGCCGAACGGCAAAGAAACTTTTTGCGGAATAGATTTAACAAACGTATAACCCTGCCAGGAGCCGAATACAATCAAGGCTGTTAAAGCGTAACCCGGTCTTAATAATTTCAAAATTGTTCCCAACACTTTTTAGTCTCCACTTCGGTTTTGCCGATAAATTTCATACTTTGTGAGTATTTTCGCATCTACGCTCGGCCTTGCTTTTTGCAGTGCCTTTTCGATATCTTCTGCGGTTACGATTTGCTCATCGCCGGTATCAATCTGTCTTTGATACGGCAAATCAGTTACCGCTTCGGTAAATCCTTTAATATCTGCGCCGGAGAAACCTTCAAGATGCTCTGCAAGTATGTCAACGTTTATATCCTCGGCCTTTGGTACATCTTTAAAATTGTCTTCAATCATTTTTAGCCTTGCCTTAACATCCGGCAGAGGAACATAAATCAGTTCATCGAACCTGCCCGGCCGAAGTGCCGCCTCGTCCATATCCCACGGTCGATTTGTCGCTCCCAGAAGCAGCAGCATATTCTCCCGTTTTTCAAGACCATCGACCTGTGAGAGAAATTCCGGAATGACACGGTTCATAACCGTTGAATCGCCGCCGCGTTTGGCGACAATGGCCTCTGTCTCATCCATAAAAATTACACATCGCGGATACTTTTTAGCCGCACTGAATAATTCGCAAACATTCTTTTCGGCAGAGCCTACCCATTTGCTCATAATATCGCTGCATTTTACGCTCATAAACGCAGCGTCTAATTCGCAGGCGATAGCGCGGGCAATCATCGTCTTTCCCGTTCCCGGCGGGCCATAAAGCAAAACACCGCCGCCGGCTCTCTTCCTAAACTTCTGCGTAATTTCCGGATGTTGCAGCGGATATATAACCCTTAATTGAATCACCTTTTTAACATCTTCCAGCCCTGCCACATCGTTAAAGCTGGTCTTTGGTGGATTAGTTACTATCCATTTATCCGCTTTCGTTTCAACCTCTTCATCATCAACAGTCTTTATCTGAGTTGATTTGTGTTTATCTGCTGTCATCTGCGATTTGTTTTCTAATTCTTCAGCGATATCGATAAGACGCTGTGCTTTATTTAATCGTTCCTGCTTGAATTCCGCATCAGTTTCTCTTGCAAGAGAGCAGAGGTATTTAGCCGCCATAAGATAGTGCATCCTCGCATTGGGATAGTCCCCTGCCTTATGGGCCGCTATTCCTTCATTATGATGACTCTTATATGTCTCGAACAAAAATCGCATTTACTCTCCTGCCGCCATAACAACACAATTGGTGTTGATGACCCGATTGATAAACGATTTCCTGCCGGTGGCAACGATTAAATTAAGGATATTGTGTAGGAATAGGGTTTGTCCTGACCCAATTGTAACCGCACGGTCAAGGGCTTTCTTGCCTCTGCTGTCAAGCATTGACCCACAATGCTTACACTTTACGGCATTATCTCCAACTTCCTCAGGACAACGCTTCAAATTATTCCTCTGTACAAAATTGTTGTCGATAAACGTCATAAAATACCAAACATTCTAATAACTGACCAGTAAATTCCACTAAAACAATCCGATATATTACTTCTTAGCTTGCTCCGATAAAATAGCACTTAAAGTATATAGTGTCAAGTAAAAAACTATAAAATATTTAAAAATTACATAAAAGATAACAAAATCAAATAAAATACCTTAAAAAACAGGCATATTTACATTAAAATTCCTAAAAATTGATGTTTTATATCTAACAGATAGGTGTTAAGTCCATCATTCAGGAGATAATTTGTCGCAAAAAGGCTTTTTGTATGTTTTATGCAGGGATAAAGAAAGTGTTGGCACAATCCAGAGAAAAGTTGACGAATGGTTCAAAAGCTCTAAATCTGAACAAACAGCAAATAGTAATCCTTGTAATCGTACCTGACTGTTATGGAACTGCCGGACGCAGCGGGCACTGCTGAGCTTTAATAATTATATCAGTCTGCCCCAGGCCATCGCTTTGAGCTGTGAGTTTTATATCGCCGGCGGTTTTTCCAGACTGGACAATTACCTGAGCCAGGCCGTTAAATACTTTTCTTTGAGAAGCTCTATCCGATTCGTGGCTGCTCGGGTCGCCGTTGCCTACGCCGATGATTTTTCCATTTTCGCTTATTTCAAATTTCACCAGGTTGTCGGCCGGCGAACAGATTCTATCATTCGCATCGCGTATCTCAACCCGCACCATCGAGACATCTTCGCCATCGGCGTTAATCGATGCGCAATCCGGAATCAGCGATATTTTCGCAGGCGCACCGGCAGTTTCGACTTTGGCCTGAGCTATTTCCTTGCCATCCTTATATCCTTTCACAAGAAGTGTGCCGGGGACATATTTAACTTTCCATCGCGCATCGCCGTATTCGACGACAGATTGTCTGCCAAGACTTTTGCCGTTAAGAAATAATTCCACTTCGCTGCAATTAGTCAGGCACCGCACGTCGATATCCTGCCCTTCTTTTCCGGCCCAGTTCCAGTGCGGCAGTATATGCAGCACCGTTTTATCGCCCCACCATGCCTGATAGTAATAGAAATTATCTTTCGGATAGCCGCAGGTATCCATAATGCCGAAATGCGAACTGATACACGGCCAGCGATAAGGCGTCGGTTCGCCGCGATAATCGAAGCCGGTCCAGATAAATGTGCCCATAATCCATGGACGCTCGGCGTAAAATTTCAGGCAATCCATCGCGTTATAACCCCATCTCGGGCCGTTTGCGTCGTAAGCAACGACGTATCCTTTTGTTTCGTCATTCTGATAAATACCGCGCGTGCATAATGTGCTGGCGTCTTCCGACATAAGAATCGGCATTTTCGGATGAGCTTTTCTGAACGCGTCTATATTCTGATGATTATAATTGAATCCCTGAATATCAACGACATCCGTCATACCTTTGCCGTATCCGCCGTTCATCGCCATTGTTATAGGTCGGGTAGAGTCAAGATTTTTGACGGTTCTTAACATTGTTTTCCCGATTCGCAGGCCGTAGTCGTTGCCCTGAATACTTCCTTCCTCATTGCCGAGCGACCACATAACTACACACGGATGATTGCGGTCGCGCAGAATCATACTTTCAAGCTGACCGAGTACCTCCGGAGATGAGCCCATCGTTCGAGTCTCGTCCATAACGAGCATTCCTAACTTATCACAGGCTTCAAGAAGTTCAGGAGTCGGCGGGTTATGTGAAGTTCGGTAGGCATTGCAGCCCATTTCCTTAAGCTGTTTGATGCGATAATACTGGATATGGTCGGGCAGAGCCGAGCCTACCCCTGCGTGGTCCTGATGATTGCAGGTTCCTTTTAAGAATATTTTTTTGCCGTTCAGGAAGAAACCTTTGTCGGCATCGAAAGAAATCGTTCGTATTCCAAATGGCGTTTCATAACGGTCAACTATTTTGCCGTTTTGTTTTACGACTGATACGAGTTTATAAAGATATGGCGATTCGAGAGACCATAATTTTGTGTCTTTGATTTTAATTTTGCAGGATAATTGACTCTGATTCCACGGTTCGACAGTATTGTTTGCGATGGTAATTTCAGCGATATTTTTCCCGTCGGCATCCTCAATAAAAGATTGCAGTTCGACAACTGCTGTTCCATTGTTTTCATTAATAACTTTAGTCTGCACATTTATTGTCGCGTTAGAATCTTTTATATCAGACGTAACGAAAGTTCCCCAGCGGGCAATATGAACAGGATTGGTTTTTGTCAGCCAGACGTGGCGGTAAATGCCGCCGCCTTCATAGAACCAGCCTTCCTGATTTGTGACATCAGCGCGCACGACAAGCACGTTTTTGTCGCCATATTTTATATTATCGGTAACATCGAAACTGAAGCTGTTATAGCCGCTGAAATTTCTGCCGAGGAGGAAATCGTTCAGCCAGACATAACAATCACGGAAAACGCCATCAAATTCGAGCAACATTCTTTTGCCTTCATCTTCTTTGGGTATGTCGAATGTTTTTCGATACCAGCCGATTGTGTTTGTAGGGAAATTTCTGCCAACAGGTTTGAAACCATGATTTATCTCTGCGCACGGGTCGAATGGCAGTTCAACAACCCAATCGTGCGGCAGATTGATTGATTCCCAATCACTGTCATTAAAATCATCTTTGTTAACTTTGAGCCAAGTGGTGGCTTTGCCGAACATGCATTGTTTGCCAAATTCAAAATCTTTATTTATGTCTGAGTTGTGGCCAGGGTGGAACCGCCAGTTAAAATCCATTAATAAATGCTGACGCGGATTTTCTGCAGCGGTACTGGCTCCTGTTATGCAGGTAAAACATACGATTAGCGAAATAATCAGTTTTATGGAAATTGATTGCGGCTTCATAATTTATCTCCTGTGCTATTCCTTAAAGATTATAAAATCAGAGCAGGAACATAACAACTGCTTTGGCAAAACCACCAGTTATTATTTTGCTTTTTTAACGGCTGAATCGGCAGCATCCCTGAAGGCGCGAATGCCGGGCAGTGCATTTCCTTTGGAATTAAACAGAGCACAAGCACCTGACATCCAGCTTCTCTGTTTCCCAACGGGTACAGACTCAGGAAACCAATAATATACTCCGATGCCGTGATTATCCGGGGTTTGGCGCACTGTTTTCGCAACGGTGCGAAGCATATCATACTGCCCCTTCGGCGTCAGCGAAAATTCCAGTTTTTGGGCCGGCGGATGACCGTGCCAATCGACATTTTTGGTATGCGGATATGCCGCTTCTACAACTACCACATCTTTTTTCAGTTCTGCGGCAATGTAATGAAGATTTTCTCGCAGATTTTCAATCGTCCCGTGCCACCATGGATAATAACTTACAGCAATAATATCATAAGAAACCTGATACTTATTGAGATTGCCGAAAAACCATTGACTGACGCTTTTCTTGCCGCCCTGGTCGATATGAATCATTATTTTAAGATTAGGGTCAGGAACAACACTTCGGACGCCTGCGATGCCGGCCTTGAGCAAAGATGTAAATTTTTCCCATTGAGCTTCAGTGTCGTATTTTTCACTGACTTTTCCATCCGGCCAAAGCATACCGGGTGTAATTTCGTTGCCAATCTGCACAATATCGGGAAGCACATTTTCTTTTTTGAATGCCTTCATAACAGAAGCGCTATAGGTTTGCACGGTTTGTTTCAGTTCTTCAAAAGGCATATTTTCCCACGCTTTTGGTTTTATCTGCTGCTGCGGGTCTGCCCATGTATCTGAGTAGTGAAAATTCAGCAGCAGCTTCATACCGCCGGCTTTGGCTCTTTTTGCAAGTGCGAGGGTATAAGGCAGGTCGTTGGTAACGCCGCCTGTTCCGTTGGGATTCACGAATAGACGCAGCCGAACGCTGTTGAACCCGTTATCCTTCAAAATAGCTATCAGGTCTTTCGGCTTGCCCTTTTCACGATACACCGCTCCCTGTTTTTCAAGCACAGTAATCGCTGAAATATCGGCGCCGATGTAAAATTCTTTCGCGTCAAGAGCCTGCGTAATACAACAAATCATAATCGCCACAAAAATATAAGGTTTCACAGCCATTTTATTTACTTCGCTACCAAAATAGATACACCATATTTCGATAAAGTCAAATTTCTTTCGACAATTTCACCGGAAAGAATATCCTCATATCTGCCCGAAGGCAGTTTTATTGTCTTTTCAGTTACTCCATGATTCATATAAAAACAATAGGACTTGCCATTTTTGGACCTTGTCATCATTTCAACTTCCTGCGGCAAATCAGACATATCAATCTTCTGTTCTTTTAAAATATTCGTCAGAAAATCTTTCATAAAATCTTTATCCGGCCTTGTGCCCACATAGTAGGCTTTTCCACTGCCGAACTTATTTTCCGTAATACAGGGACTGCCGGCATAATAATCATTCACAAACGTTGCCAAAACCTTAGCACTTGTCGTATGGATGACATCAGCCCATACTGAACAGTCATATTGCTTTTTAAAGCCCTTTATCGCATCGGTCGTGCTCATTATGTTTTTCCCGCCCGGCGGCAACGGATTATACTCCTCAACTTTAATACCCATAACATCTTTCAGCGGACCGGGATAGCCGCCAAGATATACGCCCACCGATTCGTCAATCAGTCCTGTAAAATAAGTGGTAATAAAGATGCCGCCTTTTTTCACAAAACTCTCCACTGCTTCTTTAAAGCCCGGCTTAATCATATGCAGAAGCGGAGCGATAACGATTTTATATTTCGAGAAATCATAATTAACGCCAATAACATCGACCGGAATATTCATATCATACAGAGCATTAAAATAGTATTCAAGTTCGCCGAAATAACTGACCAGCACCGTTGGGAAAGGCTGAGCGTTGGCATTCCAGAAAGTTTCATTATCGAGCGACTTGCTTCCTGCAGAGCCGTACGGATTATCAACCGCCCACCATGAATCGTTATCCATAACGATAGCAACTTTAGAATCGATATCGGAGCCGACAATATCTTTCGCTTTATCCAGTTCGCTGCCTAAGCCGCATATTTCCTTAAACACTCTCGAATCTTCGCCGAAATGCGGAACCATCCCGCTGTGGTATCTTTCAGCGCCTTTTTTGGAAGAGCGCCACTGGAAATACATTATCGAATCGGAGCCGTGAGCAAGCGCCTGATAACTCCAGAGCCGCATCAGGCCCGGAGGTTTATTAATATTCACCGGGTACCAGTCAACCTGCGAAGGTGCCTGCTCCATAAGCATAAACGGCCTGCCCAGCAAAGAACGCATCATAGAATGCCGAAGAGCAACCCATTTGCGAGAATCAGGATTAGCCGGGTCAGGGTAACAGTTCCACGAAACAACATCCATATGGTCTTTGAACAACGAGTGGTCAAATTTACGCCAGTCCCCTTCAAAATTAGTGGTAATAGGCATATTCGGCGTAATTTTTCTGAGAACATTGTATTCTTCCAAATACAGCGTGAAAAAGCTTTCGCTTAAAAATCTTTTATAATCAAGCAGCTTTGTGGAATTTCTCGAACCGGTACTTGCCTTGGGCGTATTTATATGTTCCCAGCAGGAGTACCTTTCTCCCCAGAAAATAGTGCCCCAGACTTCGTTCAGCCTGTCAATAGTCCCGTACTTTTTCTTCAGCCACTGGCGAAAACCTTTTTCGCAGTTTTTACAAAAACACATATCGTTTTTGTTTGCATACTCGTTATTGATATGCCACAAAGCCAATGCCTTATGGCCCTTGTAACGAACGGCCATTTTTTCGGCTAAATTACGAACAAATTTTCTGTAACTGGGGCTGTTGATGCAGTACGCCTGCCGATGGCCATAGTCGAACCTTAACCCTGTCTCTCTGACCGGTAGAACATCGTCATACTTACAGGCCAGCCACACAGGAGGAGCCGCGGTGGAAGTTGCCAGACAGGCATAAATACCATTTTCCGCTATAAGGTTCATCACCTTATCCAGCCAGTCAAAGTTATAAGTATCTTCATCAGGCTGAATGACCGCCCCTGTAAAAATGGCAATGCTGACCATATTTACATTGGCTTGTTTCATTAAGCGAATGTCTTCTTTCCAGATTTCCTGCGGCCATTGTTCCGGAAAGTAATCTCCGCCAAATATGATCTTTGGTATTTTAGGCGTTATCATTTAGACCCAGTACAATTTTGATTTATCTGGTCCAGCGTAAACCATCTTATTTCCATTGGTTTCAAAGAAACATCTCCGGATTTACCCTCTGCGTTATAGACAGTTGTTTTCTGGGCGACATCCGTGTTATTCATAACGACAAATTCCTTAACCTCCGGATAATAGGCACAGTCCGTATTATAATTGGAACTGAACCATATTTTCAACTTATTTTCGAGGCCGGCCGCCCATAAAATCGCCCGGTGCACCATTCTGATATTCTCCGGATTATGTTTATAATCCGCCAGGTAAACCGCCTTTCCTTTACCAAAAGTATGAGTCGATAACAGAACCTTATCCGGATTTCCAGCCAATAACTCCGCTTTTACACTATTAAGGTAAACTGCGGAATTACTTACACCAAAGTCGATATTACCTGCGGCATCTTCAAGAATAAAATGTGTTTTACTCACTGCCGGTTTTATATTTTTGCCCCAGCCGAGAGTATTTCCTGTTTCCTTTTGAACGCCCAATACATCGGCAAGCTGGAAACATCTGCCCTGGTATTCATATGCGGTTGGGTCTTCGACGCCTATGAAGCCGCCGCCCTTATGGACCCACTGCCGGATTTTTTCAACGATGTCGATATCTATCCAATTTTCCCCGCCGCTCCAGGCGCTATTGGCTCTGCCCCAATTAATAATTATACCGATATCATCGCTGATGCCGTTTTTGCGTATGTCATCGAAGCTGATAAATTCCACTTCCACAGGCAATCCGCACAAACACTCCGGAATGTGTCCCTGCGGCCAATTCTCATTGTGCATCCACGATCGCAATTTCCCCCAGACGTCAAGCACTGCAACTTTCTTACCAATATTATAAGCAGGTGTTTTTTTTGTTCTATCCAATACGGTTCTGAATTCATCGGCTAATTGCCCAACATAGTCGATAAAATCAGGGTATTTCATAGCAAGATCCAGATAGCCGCCGAAACCGATTCGGTCCGCGCAGCGCCTCAGCAATGCCCTTCGAATTCCCTTCCACCACTTCTTGCATTCCTTAACCGGGTCGCCGCCATCTTTAAAGACCGGCTCATCCTGAAGATTAACCTCGAAAAAGTAGGGATACAATCTGACTTCCTTAATTGCATTTCCGGGAACATCTGTAATTCTCCTCAGTTCGACACCGCTCAGGCAGGGCCCGATTATTCCATCGAATCCGAGATCTTCAAATCCTTCCATATAGGGCTCTGTTCCAATCCAATGGTCGCAGAAGAACAGCACAGCTTTCTTGCCGTACTTATGAACCATTTCCACGCATTGCTTCGTGTAGCCTCTTACAAACTTTTGAACAAATCCCATCCAGTCAAGGAATTCCGGTTTTGGAACTCTGCAGGAATTATTAAAGTAACCTTCATCAACGATATCCTCACTTCGCAGCCGGTAGCCTTTTTCTTTTTCAAATTCGTCCATCGCCAGGGCGCTCATCGCGTCCATGTATCCGGTCCATTCGAGATATATCGTTTCCCTGTTCTCATTTTTAATCAGTGGAAACTGGTACATCATGGATGTAAAGCGTACGACATCCGTTTTGGAATGTGATTGAAGCCACTGGTCAAGGTACTCCAGCAAATGCTTATATGTTTGCGGCTGGCGAGGGTCCACTCCCATTTGATGTTCGCCCGTCCAATTATTGGTAATATAATTGTACATGGACGTCGTTTCCCAAATCTGGTAAACGAGAAAATTAACCGTATAAATATGCCATTTGTCCGCATTCCGTATAAGAACTTCCTGGCTCGACTCCAGGTATCGCCAATTACTTATGCTTACAACCTGGCCGATAGTTCTGTCGATAACTTCCCAATACTTTTTGGGGTCATGTTTGCTGTCTATTTTAAACTGCTCATGGCTGTAGCCCTTTTGGATTTTAATCCTTAATTCTCCGCCGTTTTGGCTGGTTACGGGAAAGGACATAAGATATTTTTGCTGGCACTGGTCCGGATGAGCTTGGGCCCATTGCTGGTCTGCCCTGATAAGACAAATAGTGGAATAAACCTCATGGCCCAGATTGAGTATTTCCGGCGATAGAGTAGTCCCGTCGCTGTCACGGATAGCGTCAGCACCCCATTTTTTGCATAACATCTGGACTTCTTTGTCCATCCCCTTCTGGGCTGGAAGAGTAAAATGACCGGTTAAATTGCCCTTGCCGCTCATCGAATTCCTTTCGCTATTAAAATAATTTGTATGATATTTTTCCCGATAAGTAAAGGCATGACCTGCAAAAAGTGCGTTCTATTCTTTACTCAAAGACAACTCTGGTCTTTTTGCAGTTATCGCAGGCATTCGCGATTGAATAACAGTTGCCGAGTATTCAGGCAAAACCTCAATTTTTTCGATATTGGACTCTTTACCTTTAGGCGGTTTTACCCAGTTCTCCAAATATATTTGCGACTGATTCCGCATAGGCGTAATTCGAATAGTAAGACCCGCCTGTAAAATTTCCGGTGCAAACCGTTTCAAGCCGATTTCCCAGGGCAAACCATTGTAAAAATTGTCTGCTGCAAGTCTGCCGTTAATATAAGCACACGCCGTATCTCCAACATAATGTATGCGGAGAAATACATCGCTTGTTTCATCCAGTAAATCCGTCGGCACTTGTATCGACCATTCTTTATAATCCCGCTTTTCAACACCGTCAGTAGAAGCGTTAATTCCAATCTTGACATTCTTATATTGTCTTGTCATGGTATATTGAGTAAATAAACCGTCATCTTCTGAGGGCAATCTGCCAAGTCTGTCAGAAAGTTCTTCTTCCGACGCAGGATAAACCGAAAAGAACATTTGTTCCGGGTCAGTACTGTAAACTTTAAGGTCGTCTCGCCCGAAAAGAAGATTGGCTTTGGAAAGAAAAACTCTCTGCCTTCCCCATGCCTGCCCCTTCCAGCAGTGTTTTGCCTGCTCAGAGGTCAAAGTAACAATATCAATTTTTTCTCCGGATGCTGTTACAATATGAATTATACAATTCGTGCCCGGTTTCGCGCCGGAAATATAAGTCACCCCATCGGCAGAACTTATCTTTCCGCCATGAGTCTTGACGCTTTGGACGGTTGTAGAATCAAAAGCGTACTCGGCATCAATACCATCGATTCCAAAGAAAAAGTACGTATTCGTTTCTTTATCATTAAGTTTACAAAGCATCTGCGTAGTAGAATATTTGAGTAATGCGTCATTCATCGCCAGATTGAACGGCCAAACAAAATACGCTCCTTTTTTGACATCGAAAGGTTTTCTCGGCAGCGTCAATATTTCTTTTTTTAGTTTTAACTGAACACGGCAATCTTCAAAATCATTCATCTCGGTAAGCCGCTGGTAATTGTTGAAAAAGAGAAAGCCGGCATCATCTTTCGCCCTGGCGGCAAAACGCAGGGTCTTCGTATCGTTTACGTTTTCAGGCCGCTCCTGCGGCAATACACTAATCATAGGCGCTAAAAGATGACCGAAATCGTTCAAAAACAGATGCATAATCTTAAAGCCCTGATACGACTCCGGGATTTGACCGAACTCGCCGATAGGCGCCTGGAAATCGTAAGATTTAACAGGGTATTCAAGCTTATACGGCCTGCCATAAACTTCCTGCATAGTGGTTTTAATACCGTCCGGATGAGTGCCGCCGTGAAATACGAAATAACCCATCAGGTTCGAGCCGTTTCCAAGTTTTACCATAGATAAAGCACAAACATCGTCGGTGCTGACAATAGGTCGTCGATGATACGTTATCTGAATTCCCGCACCCATTTCACAAGTAGCGTAAGGATAGCGGGAAAAGTCTACAGTATAGCCGTTTGTCTTCAGATTCAATTCTTCGTCCATTATTTCGTTGTTTCGAACATGATGGAAGAAATATTCAGGCATAGGTGGCAGCTTGTCAGTATGCAGCTCCCATGGTAAATCCGCATAACCGTTCCATACGGGAATAAATTCATCCTGCGGAATCGAAGCGTCCTTCCATCCTGTAACGGTATAGAGCGGAACATCAAAGCCGATTTCTATCGCCATATTTTTCAGCGTCATCATATGCTTTTCGCCGGCTTTGCCGAACCAATACTCGTTTTCCACCTGGATTCCAATCACAGGGCCGCCGTCTTTATACATCATCCCTTTTAGTTGTTTGAAAATTTCAGTGTAAAGGTTTCTCGCGTACGTCAGATAAACAGGGTCGTCGGTTCGTTGATTCGGCATATCCCAAATCCAGTCCGGAAAACCGCCGTTACGGCATTCGCCATGAGCGTAAGGCCCTATTCGCGGAAAAACATACAGGTCGTTTTTAGCACATAACTGGACAAAATATCTAAGGTCTTTATCGCCCTTCCAGTCCCATTGCCCCTGTATTTCTTCGTGATGAATCCAGAAAATATACGTCGCGATAATATTTATGCCGCAGGCTTTCATCTTCAGTATTTCTTCTTCCCAATACTGCCGCGGATAGCGTGAAAAATGAAATTCACCCATAACGGGTAAAACTGGTTTCCCTGCAATGGTAAAATAAAAACTATTGGCATTAATTTGACAGCCGTTAGGATTTGTTCCGCCCATTTTCAAATGACCGGTAAGAACCTTTGGACAGGCATCTGCCGCATTTAATACGAGCTTCATCGTACTGCGTTTTTCAGGGTCGCTTTTCAATCCTGCCCCCTTTCAGGCATTATATTGTCTATCGTCGCAGAGTCTCCGGTCAAACCTGACCTCGTGGCGGTTACAGTAATCTGCCCGGGCCGATTCGTTGACCGAAGCAGAGCAGCCGCAATACCGGCCTCTGGGCGTATAACAGTCGGACTGACAAAAGTCGCAGGACCTGTAACATTAAACGTGATATTATCCGCGCTGCTGTTACTGCCAAATGTCTGCACCACTGCACCATTGGCACTAACAACAGTTGCGTAGACGAAAATTATGTCTGAGCCGTCCGCAGTCATTTCATCGGCACCAAAACTGACGATAATAGAACTGGCCGTTCCATACGTCTTGACAATATGCGTCGCAACTACCTGGCCGCCGATAAGACCTTCAGCTTTAAGTTCGCCTGACACCCACGTTAAACCTGAAAATGTAAACGGAGGATGCAGTAAATTCGCGGCAGGATAGGCCGTGTCCGGGCTGCGAGTACTCTGAAGAACGTTATTGATATATAATTTCACCTGCTCGCAATTACTGTAAACCTTCACATCATCAGGAGACGAGGACGCCCAGTAATTAGCTATAAAAATCATCGGGCCTGAATCAATACCCGGTATAATCAGGCTCGGGTCTCGCTGACTCTGGAAAAAGTAATAGGAAAATTTCGGGATACGAAGTTTGTCGATTATTCCCTGCTCATAATTTGCATAATCAAAAGCGACCCATAATCCATCTCCGCACATATTCGACATGCCGCGGTTCAAATGCAGCCCTTCCTGATGATTCCACGCCTGTTGGAGCATCCCCGGCTCGCCGTAACCAATAGTTCCATAACCGCCTACCCACCACGTAGCACGATCCGCATTACTTGTTGGGGTATATTCATACTCACCATATTCACTGATGACAAGCGGTTTGTTTCCGCTATATGTTCTTGCGCCGGCGTTTGGCGTAGCAATGTATACATCCGGATACGATGTGCCGGTAACTCTCCAGCCCGATACAAAACACTGGTCGCCGGGATACTCGGCATGGCCGATATTATAAGCATTATTTGCGTAAGTAGAGTTAAAACCGGTTTCGTTCAGTGAAAGTTCCCACGCTATTACGCAGGCGTGATTTCTGTCGCGCCGAATCATATCCCTCATATCCTGATAAGAGCGATTTATAAAAGTCGTTCCGCCGATATTCTGGAATCCCGGTATTTCATCCATTACCATAATGCCGAGTTCATCGCAGGCATCCATAAAAGCAGGGTCCTGCGGATAGTGCGCGGTACGCACATACTGGAAGCCGGCCTCCTTTAATCGTACAGCTTCACGGTATTGTTCAGAGTTAGATATGGCATATCCTATATAAGGATAATCCTGCATTCGGTTGGTACCCATAAACCTGAGAGTTTCACCGTTAATTTTGAAGCCGCCGTCCTTAGTGAAGTCTATACTCCTTATGCCTATATGTGTCCGGTAAGTATCGACAAGAACATCGTCATCATAGACCTGAGTCAAAACAGTGTAAAGATAAGGATGGTCAGGATGCCACAGACAAGGGTCGTCAACCGTGGTTGTTTGCGTAAAAGTATAGTCAGTATCGGCCGTAATACTCTGCGTGCTTGATATTCCATCTGTATCAACAATTTGATTATCGGGATCCAGAAGATAAGTTTTTACCACACAGTTTTTCGACACAGTATATTCGTTCTTCACATTCGTTTTAATCTGGACCTGAGCCTGAGAAGTACTTACAGCAGGATATGTAACGAATATTCCGCCGTCCGCGACTTTACCCGCATAAACCGCATCAGTAACATGCAGCTTATCGGTAATATGCAGCCATACATCCCTATAGATACCGGGCCAATTAAACCAGCCGGACTCGCCGGGCGGGACATCGGGGTTGTATGTGTTATCAACTTTTACAGCTATAACATTCTCGGTTGCGCCAAAATTAGCATAATCGGTGATGTCAACCGTAAACGGCAAATATCCGCCGTAATGAGTTGTCAAATATGTGCCGTTTATCCATACGTCTGCAACGGTATTGGCCGCTTCAAATTCTATGAATATCTTTCGTCCCTGCTGTTGATAATAACTATCTAATGTAAAATGTTTACGATACCAACTGACACCTTCGTAACTGTAACTTCCCCATGCCGGACGGGCAGGATCTGGACTTGTAAGGCTTATCGGCGGATTATGAGGAACTGTTACATTATACCAGGAACTATCATTGTAAGAATAATTACTTGCTGTATCTCCGGAAATGGCGCCTTTGTAAAACTTCCACCCGATATTGAAATTAATCCTTTCCCTATGGGTTGCCGGCTGCTGCCACAGCCAATATTGCGTAAAAACATCAAGGTCTTTCAAATCGATTGTATCGTCAGAATACAGGTCGCAAACACTGTTGAAATCTGACTGACCTAAGTTTGCCTGCCATGCACCGGCTAATTCTGAATAGTCCTGAAAGTTTACCGCCCTGTCGACATTAAAATCCGCGTCAGGCCCATAGCGATAATTTAGACAAAAACCCCTGTCGCAGAGAAGCGACAGCAGGATAAAAAGCAAAAATATACTAATACTTTTTTGCTCATAAGAAATCCATTTAAAAAAATTAACTTTATAAATCTGCATCAGTTGCATAACCCATCTAAATTATCAACCCTGATAAATATTTATTGCCCAATGTTATAATCCGGCCGGTTTTATTAGTTGCCCCAGTCCTGATTTACCCAATCAATATTCTCCCATCTTATATTCTTGCCTGTTTTAAAAGTCTGCGACCATTTCAGATCCCACAGTTCTTTAATAGAAACTTTCCGGGCACTGTTATCCAAAAAGGCCAGATTTATGGCCAATCCATGCCGCGGAATACAGTAATTAAACATACCTTTTGAGGTAGTCTTCGACTCTCCAGGTTTAATAGTAGGAGGATTATCACTATACGCTGCCTCAGTCCCTTCCCAAACGGAATCACCAAACGCCGGTATAGTGCCAGGATTTTTTTGATACATCGTTCTCCAATAATTGGGTCTATCCGCTAAAGGGATGGAATATAATACACCATCATCGATAGAAGGAGAGGGGTCGATATTGACCGGATCATCTATCCATGCGTTTATGCCATAGCTGCCGTAATCGCCTGCCTCGCCAAAATCAGGAACGCCAGGCACTTCAGAACCCGGATACCATCCCTGATATGGTTTGGAACCATAAACACCCCAGGCGGTAAAAATACTTGTAACCATATTCACATTACTCAAGTACTGTGTAGCCTTGGGACATAAACGTATTTTCCCGGCACCGGAATAATAAGGACGCAGTTTTACCATCCACATACCTTGCTTGACATTAAAACCAGGCACGAAATGTCCATTGTTGTCATTGGCATACATAGTTAACATCATACCCCATTGCTTGACGTTATTTCTGCATACCGTAGCCTTAGCCTGTCCCTGAGCTCTTCGTAAAGCCGGCATCAGCATAGCAAGCAATATAGCGATAATAGATATAACTACCAAAAGCTCAACTAATGTAAAACCGATTCGTTTTTTCATACCCAATTTTCCTTCCATATAAAATGGCCCCTCATCCCTTAGACTTTAATTATAGGGGGCTGATTGGAGGAAGTCAGCCCCCCTTCTTATATTAATATTTAAATTACGGCCACAATAATGGATTTTCCATCCATCGAGCCGCCATTACTGCGAAATCTTCAAAGTTCACCTGATCATCCGCAACTGCGTTAGCCTGGGATAATACAGGTTGTGTTATCGAACTTCCGCCGGCGAGCGACAAAATTTCCGCATCTGAAAGTGCCCGATTATACAAACGGAAATCATCCATAGCGCCTGCAAAGTAGCCGCCTTCACTGTCTTCGTATCTCCATGCGCCTATCGTAAAGTAACCGGTTCCCACCGCTCGCATGACTGGGGCGTTAGCATCTGCATACTCGGCCACGGCATAACCATTGCGGTATATCCTCATTATGCCGGTAGTATAGTCCTTGGTGAATGCATAATGTTCCCACTCGTTCAGAACATGCAGAGGATTGGTAAAACCATACCTTCCCCAGAACAGTTGATCCTGATAGGTGTTTGGATAGATTCCGCAGGTATATTGCAAATCTCCGGTCCATTCAGACCAAATCTGCAGATTTCCGCTGCCGGAACCGATTTGGAAGATTTGTTCGCCTGCCGCATGACCATTATCTTTAAGCCACAACGCAATTGTTGAACGTCCTCCAAGATTAACATCCTTAACGGCATTAGGAATTGGATCTAATGTCAAATATTGATAGGCACCATCAAAGACAAGGGCATTGCCGCTATAACCAGCTACAAAATCGCCGTCAAAAATAAGATACCCATCATAGCCATTACTCGAAGAATCATATGCGACAGCTCCGCCGGTTTCATCAAACTTATACCAGATAAGCAGGTTAGGATCCGAGGTGGGCGGTGCTGCTGCAGTAACCTGATAATCGCTATCCAGCCAACTGTCTACAAGGATTACGAAATCGTCCATATTAACCATACAGTCATTGTTGAAATCAGCATCGGCGTTTTGGTCAAGACTAATATTAAAACCTGTAGGACACCAACGAGGATACAGTGAAATATTGTCCACATAAAGAATACCCGAGCCGCCGGGCGAAACCTTGTCGCCTAAACCAATCTTAAGGTTCTTTACCTTTCCAAGATACACTCCGCCATCGCTGAATTTTTTCACATCAATAAGCCACCATGACCAATATTCATTCAACTGCTGGACAACTCCGTTCGAATCAGGATAGTTTACTGTAACACTGTGATTATTGAAATCTTTAACGGTAACGTACAACCTCTCAACCTGGTTGGTTGGCTCGCCGTGAAGTGAAATGCCCAGCAAAGCAACGCCTCCCCTAATCCAATTCCGCTTGTCTCCGGTCGTCGGGAGAGGATAATTAACTTCCGAATACCATGGAGAACTGCCGTTGTTGTAATTAATCTGCATAGCGTTATAATCAAGAGTGGCCGTTTCTCCATCTGAGAACAAAGTTGCAGTAGATATGCTGGCGCCGCCAGCAACTTTCCAGGCATCCGTTATCCACGGATGTGTGCTGCCGCCGGTTGGATAATAGCCGTCGAAATTGTCGATAAGCTTATAATCAGCAGTTGTAAACGTCCAAATCCGACCCTTCCAAAGGTTTGGCTCCGATGATATCGTGTTAACTTCATCTATTCTCCAATAATACCTCTTTGTACCCAAAAGAAGTTCTCCCGGATTATAAGACAAAGTTGTTACTCTTCCTCTATATATTCCAGCGGTCGATGTATCAGCGTTATTAACATCGCTTAAACTTGTTCCAAGGTATACATTATGTGCATTTGCTGAAATGCCTTTTGACCAGGCAAGTGTCGCATTGGCAACGACATTTTCTGCATTATTAACAGGAACAGGAGCCCATGCGATATTGGGATCCATAACGGTAAATCTCCATATTTTACCCTTATAGGTAACAGTATTAACTTCATCTATTCTCCAATAGTACGTCTTCAGTGCTGACAGAGCACTGGGAGGATCATAAGCTGCAACGGCATAGTTGCCCTTGAAAATTCCGGCAGGAGTAGTATGATCGGCCGTATTTACATCGCTAAAAGTTGTGCCTAAATAAACATCGTGAGATGCCGCACTGACACCCTTAGTCCAGTAAAGATTAACGTCCAAAGCAACTTCCTGAGCGTAATTCCCGGGGCTGGGTAACGATGCATAATTAGGATCTCCGGGCAGGCCGGTTACAGTAGTCTTACCGGCATTACGGACATCATAATCACATTGTATCTCTCCTAAACCGCTATAAGCCAAAACTTTGCTTTCACCCATAAGGTTGTTAATCGCCGTAACTTTATTTCCATTCAATATCAGCGTTCCGCCGGCAATATTTATCAGAGTTGTATCTCCAGTTTGACAATAGATGTCATTGGCTGCAATAGTTCCATTGTATAAATTAATATAGCCTGAGCCATGAGTGCCGGCCTGCTGGCCGGTATAAGAAGGCTGAAGTCCGCCTGGACACCGCAATGTTCCTATAACATTGACGTCACCATCGCGCACATTAAGATAACCGATGCCTTCGCTGCCGACCCATAAATCACCGCCGACATTAATAATACCGCCATTTATAACATTAACATCACCGGTAGCTTTGTTAGTGTTCCACGTTGTGTCCTTTGCTCCGATAGTCAGAGTACGAACTACATTAAGTGTTTCCCCATCAATATCCAGCGTAGCTATGCCTGGAACATCAGGGGCCCAATCGCCTACAAAAAGGTCGCGACAAATGTGAAAATTCGGATCAGGGTTGCAGGACGAATTTAGCGTACAGTATGCCGGAAGTGTGCTCATATGAACATCATTTACCTCCCTGGGCGGGGACGTAGCTGTACCGCCACCGATTGCACCATCATACCACCAGTTAGCCGGCTCCGTCCACAACGAACTGACAGGAGCAGGACTTTCGTCGGCGCCTTTCCACCACATATCCGGAGCCGCCGCAAAAATATTGGCGGCCAATACTAATTGCAAAGCAATGGAAACAATTATAAATAATATTGGTTTCCTACACATTTCTTGTCCTCCTTCTATATCTGAAATATATCTTTGATTTATACATAATACCAAAATATAAGACTTATATGCTTTGCTGATACATGCAAAAAGACAAAATTTAAATAAAGGGGCCGCCTAAATTGCGGCCCCAAAAACGCATTTTAAGCAATTATGCTCTTTTCCTGCGAACTAAAGCTAATCCGCCAAGACCAAGCATAACCATTGTTGCCGGCTCCGGAACAGACGCATTGTCATAAACAACTCCGTCTCCGCTGGTCCAGCCCCACTGCTCGATTTTGAAAGAAATATGTGCTGTTCCTTCCGGAGCAGTCCATAATCCTTCGCCTGTAGATGCACTGAACAGGTGCCAGGCATCATCACCGCCGCCAGTAGTGGTGTAGTCAAAGATTGGTACATAAGCATAGTTAATATAGGCCCAAGAGGAATCCAAATACTGAACGGTTAGACCTGCTCCATTCCAACTGCCCGATGGTACATAATACGCCACACCAACGGTAACATTTAAACCTTCATACGCCGCAACATCCTGACCAATCTGACCGCTCGAACCATTACCAGTAAATAGTTGCGCGGCATAAGAGCCTTCATAAACCGGGCTAGTTACAATTCCAACAGCTTGGTTGTCCGTATCGGCCAAATACGTCCACCAGCCCTCGAAAGTTCCTGTTTCGAATCCGCTGTTCCAAAGCAGATTCACGGCTTGAGCAGGAACAACAGCCGCTGCCAATACCATAATGACACATAGAATTTTCTTTACCATCTTCTCTTCTCCTAAAAAAATATTAATATTTTGAAGACATTTACTTTTGACGCTACTCTTTTTCATCTATCCCAAGGCCCTCCTAAACAATACAATAAGATTGTATCTGCCGAACTTACAATAATTATACCAAAACGCATTTCTCCAATGAACGCCACTTTGCGTTTATTTTTAACCATTTTGCGGCTAAAGCTTGACTTCAAATAGCCCTGAAGGGTATTATTAGACATTATAATAATTGCATATTATTCCTGAAATCAGGCTCAATATCCGGCATAAACTGGTAAGTAGTTAATAAAGGTGGTTAATATGTGGAAAGTTATATTGCTATTCGACACATCAGGAGCAGCCTCCAGAAGAACTATACAGGGGATAGCAAGATATTCGAGCATTCACGGCCCATGGGTCTTTTTCAGAGATCCGCCGTTTTATATGATCACCAATGGCAAGTTGAAAACAATAAAAAAGCTGCCTGATTTGGGCGACCAGAAAGCAGACGGTATTATCGCCCACATAGCCTATACAAGAAACGGCAGTCAGTTCATACCGGAGGAAATACCGGCGATAGTAAGTCCCTACTCGATACAGCAGTTTCCTAATTTTCGAAATTTGATTACCGATAACGTCGCTCTTGGAAAAATGGCGGCAGAATATTTTCTTGATCGCGGATTCCGCAATTTTGCATATTGCGGTTTTGGCGGTATGTACTGGTCGCGTGAGAGAGGAGAGAGTTTCGCTAAACGGATTACAAAAGCAGGCTTCAAAACACATTTTTATCAATACGGTCAATTATGGTCGCGACGAAAACCTTCCAGGGCGGACAACCAGGCGCTGCTCGCCGAGTGGCTAAAATCGCTGCCGAAACCGTTGGCCGTTATGGCGTGCAATGATGACCGCGGGCAGGATATCACAGAGTCCTGTAAAATCGCGGGCTTGCATGTGCCGTATGACGTAGCGGTGCTCGGAGTGGATAATGATGACATGGTCTGCGATTTGACTAATCCCCCGCTTTCGAGCATAGCGGTAAATAATGAAAGGGCAGGATACGAAGCGGCAGAACTGCTTGATTATATGATGGCCGGCAAAAAAACCACTAAGCAGGTGATAGTAGCCCGGCCGACACATATCGTAACCAGACAATCAACTGACGTCTTCGCGGCAGAAGACCGGGACGTAGGCAAGGCACTGCGTTTTATCAACGAACACGCCAAGGAGTTAATTCGTGTCGATGAAGTGGTAAGTGCCGCGGCTTTGTCACGCCGTGTACTTGAACGACGATTCCGTCAGGCTCTCGGACGTTCAATACTCGAAGAAATCAGACGTGTGCGCATCGAACAGGTCATCAGAATGCTTGTCGATACAAATATGCCGATATCCCAAATAGCGGATGCCCTCGGATACGCCGGTTTTGAGCATATCGCAAGATACTTCCGTCAGGAGAAAGGAATGAGCCTGCTGGCTTATCGAAAACAATATGGTCAGAAATAAACGTTTTCCCATTGTTATCATCATTGCTGTCTGTTTGGCAATATGCGCTAATTTATTTGCAGCGGATGAGCCATTTAAAATGCCTGCAAATAAATCGCCCCAGGAAATACGCGGTGAGATTAACGTCTGGGCATGGACAATTGCCGCAGGCAGCCTGCAGAAGTTACTGCCTCAGTTCAATGAGAAATATCCTAATATTAAAGTAAATATAAGTAAGACCGGATGGCAGGTTCAGTCGCGCCTTTTGCTTTCGCTGGCTGCAGGAGTCGGTGCGCCGGACATAACACAGTTGCTGGGAATGGAAACACAGAGATATACTTTTACCGGCCAGCTTATGGATTTAACCGGCGTCGCCGGACAATACGAAAAAGACTTCGTTCCATCGACATGGAAGAATTGTCTGTACGAAGGAAAGTTGTGCGCGATTCCATGGGACTTCGGTCCATGCGCGGTTTTTTACAAGAGACACATCTTTAAACAATACAATATAGACCCGAACACAATCGAGACATGGGACGATTACGTCGCGGCTGGTAAAATTATTTTTGAAAAATCGAATGGCAAGACCAAAATGTTTCATCTGCCGACAGGTATGCTTTTTGAAGTATATCTGATTATGATCCAGCAGAACGGCGGACAGCTTTTTGATGACCAGGGACGGATTGCAGTTAACTCGAAAGAATCGCTGCAGGTAATCTCCCTGCTGAAACGAATGCTCGAATCCGGCGTAACAGTCAACGACCCCCTTTACACCCACGCTCACTACGCCTCGTTAAGAATGGATACTGTTGCCACATATCCGATGGCGGCATGGTGGGGTGGAACAATCAAAGACTACGCTCCTGAGACTGCCGGCGACTGGGGAATTTTCAGACTTCCCGCTTTAGAGCCGGGCGGACTTCGTGCAAGCAGTTCCGGCGGTTCGGTCTTAGTCATTCCCGACCAGTGCAAAAATAAGGAAGCAGTCTGGGCATTCGTGGATTTCGCCTTATGCAATACAAAGGCACAGATAGAGCAATACAAAAATTTCGATTTGTTTCCGACCTGGCTGCCGGCGTATAAGGACCCGTTCTTTGACGAGCCTGACCCATTCTATGGAGGTCAAAAAGTCAGACATTTATTTGCCCGGGATATTGAAAAAATTCCGCCGCTGAACCGAACGAAGGATTGGCCTGAGGGTCAGGCATATCTGGCACAATCGCTAACTAGTTGGGCGTCGCGTGGAATGGTTGATACTGAAAAGATGCTCGACGACCTGGAAAAAAAACTCGGCCGTCGGTTGAGTCGCGAAATTTCCCCTTCCTCATTAAAATTTACCCGAGGAAATTAATATGAGTACCGTTAAAAAAAGAAGCTTGCTTTCAAAACTATGGGAATACAGGCATTTTTACCTGTTTATTTCACCTTTCTTTATTCTGTTCGCTGTGTTCGGACTTTATCCTCTTATTTTCTCGATGTACCTGAGCTTTGTGGAATGGGACGGGCTGGGCGCACGAAAATGGGTGGGATTTAACAACTTTATTAATATGTTTTACGATGATATTTTTTTCAAGTCCCTGTGGAATACTTTGGTTATTGGAATTATACATATCCCGCCGATGTTCCTCGGAGCTTTTTTATTCGCCCTGATTCTGAACGCCTCATGGCTGAAGTTTCGCGGCCTGTTCCGCGCGGCCTTTTTCCTGCCTTGTGTTACTCCGATGGTAGTTATCGCTATCGTTTTCGGACTGCTTTACGGTCAGGATACAGGTTTTTTAAATTATCTGATTGTAAAGATTGGCGAATTACTCCCCTGGCTGCATTTAAAACCTATTCCATGGTTAGTCAGCGAGCAATGGTCGAAACCGTCGATTGCAGTCCTGCTGGTCTGGCGTTGGACCGGATATAATATGGTTATAATGCTGGCCGGGCTGCAGGGTATTTCAACGGAGTATTACGAAGCCGCCAAAATAGACGGAGCGAGCACATTTCAGCAAATGCGGTATATAACTTTGCCGTTAATGCGGCCCATCTTTGTCTTCTGCGGGATAATGTCATTAATCGGAACAGTATTTATGTTCGATGAGGTGTTTGTATTAACCGCGGGCGGCCCCGGCGTCTCATCGACTAATTTCGGTCTGTATCTTTTTAATACATCCTTCACTGATTTCAGGTTCGGGCGGGCATCTGCAATGGCTTATACCGTTGCACTGATTGTCCTTATGCTTACACTCATGATTCTAAAGTTCAGGAAGTCAGCAGCGGAGTAATAATATGTTAAAAAAACAAATTTCCAGCAGCCGACGCAAACAACTCTTTCAGAGATTGGCTATCTACGTAGGCCTGGCGATACTGGTTGTTATTTTTATATTTCCTTTTTACTGGCTGTTTATTTCGGCTTTCAAAAGCAAAGAGCAGATATTTACGATTCCTCCGACTTTTCTGCCTCATCCGTGGCATCTGGGCAACTTTATCAGAGTCTTCACGGAAACCAATATTATTCGGTGCTTCTTTAACTCCGTAATCCTTGCCATCGGCTATTGCACCCTTGCTTTATTTTTGTGTTCGCTGGGCGGATACGCCTTTGCCAAATACACCCGTGCGCCGGGCCACAATAAACTTTTCATCTTCGTGCTTGGAACAATGATGATTCCCGGCGCAGTAACGTTGATTCCTGTTTTTATGGTGCTCTGTAAGCTGCACATGGTCAACACATATTGGGCTATAATAATTCCCGGCGCCGCAAATGCATTCGGTATTTTCTGGATGCGTCAGTATATCAGCAGCAATCTCCCAAGCGACCTGATGGACGCCGCGAGGATTGACGGCTGCGGCGAGTTCGGAATTTATTGGCGAATCGCCCTGCCTGTTGCAAGGCCGGCGTTGGCAGCCCTTGGAATACTTTTCCTCATCGGAATATGGAACAACCTGATGTGGGCTTTTATCGTACTGCGGACAGAAGATATGTACACACTGCCGCTGATGATTTATCTGCTCAATGGTGAGTTGCGAACTCCTTATGAACTGATTATGGCGTCAGGGCTGGTGGCGACGCTTCCTCTCGTCATAGCTTTTCTGCTCTTCCAGAAACATTTTATCCAGGGTATTATGGCCGGCTCCATCAAGGCCTAATTTAGAACTTATAGAAGAACTGGAAATAAAACTGCCGTCCGGGTATCTCGGTGAAGCTTGTCGCCGAACCTGACCATTGCCTGCCTCCCTCGGTATGCGACTGGTCAAAGAGATTGGTAACGCCGATAGCAAGTTCAGCCGTATCTTTCCAGATGCTTCTGGCCAGGCGAACATCGAGTCTCCATGTGGAGTCTGTTTCTTCTATAGTATCGAGTGACTTGGTAATCCCTGCGCCGGTCCAATACAATTGAGTATTCAGCGTGGTGGATTTATCCAGATAAAAACGGTTGGTCAAACCTGCACGCTGCTGCGGACTCAGCATCATATCCAGTTTGTCACCATTACCATACCCGGTAAGTTCATTTCTGCACGATTGATGCATATACGTATGGAACCCACGTATAAGCCACCAATCGACAGGTCTCCAGTCGACCGACGTCTCAACGCCGTAAGTTGTAACATTATACATATTTTTGAATTGTTGGTGCCAGCTCGGGACTGTCAGGGTCTCTAAGGATATCAGGTCTTTAGTCTGATTGACGTATCCTTCAACATTAACTGATACGTTTTTCGCCCATTGCCCGCGGTAACCGACTTCGTAGGAAACCGATTCTTCATTCTTCAGAGAATCGTTTCCGAACTTACCCCATGATATACTGCTGTTTAAAAATTCTTCCCGTATAGTCGGCCTTCTAAATGCCTTTGATATTGCACCCCTTATAAAATGTTTCGGCGTAAACTCCCAGACCAAAGCCATACTTCCTGCCCAGTCATAGTTTGTAAACTCATTATAATGTCCTCTGAAACCAATGGTGTACCACAGGTTGTCAGCCAGGGTAATCTCATCTTCAATAAAAGCACTGACCTGGTCGTTGGCAAAACTCGACGGGGAAGTAGGATTAAATTGTCCTGCCATATGCGTCGTGCTGCTGTACATATCCCGTGTGTAGTCCGCCCCCAGAACAAAGTTGTGCTTATCGCGCACAAAGTTATACTGTACTTCGACCATTTCCTCATGAGAGCGTGTGTCTCCGCCAAGCCAGTTTCCCCAGTCCGGATCATCCTTCCAGTTATTCTTGTTACGCGTAATATAGCTTTCTGTCCACCGTATTTGAAACTTACTATCATCATCAAAAGTTTTCTCAAATAGAAGATTCATATACTGGAGAGCCTCACCTGCATTCTGCTGGCCGCCTGTAAAGGTCAGCATCTTATCATCGTCCAGTTTAAGTTCACCGCGCACGGTGCTTTGGAATGCATCGTAATCGTCGCCATTAAATCTATTAATGTCGCCGTTATAGTCGCGGGTAAATCCTTTTTCGTGAGAGGTACCCACCATGCCTCGATAGGAGAAAGGGCCGTCGGTGCCGCCGTATCGTATAAATCCCTGCTGCAATTCGCGGCTGCCCACACTGCCGGAAACCAGTCCGCCCTGAGTATCGGCCGCTTTTTTAGTGATAATATTAATTACACCATTCATCGCGTTGACGCCCCAGACAACACCGCCGGAACCGCGAATGACTTCGATTCGTTCAATCTCGTCCAGGAATACCGGATTCAGGTAAAACAAAGTTCCGCCGAGATACGGGTCGTACAACGGCCGGCCGTCCAGCAGAACCTGCATTCTTTCATTACTCCACTTGGCAAATCCTCGGCTGCCTACTTCATAAACAAGCCCTTTAGTCCGGAACACATCCATTCCGGGCACCTGCCGGAAAAGTTCCTCTATTCTTACTGGACCTGCCTGCCTGATATCTTCTGCTGTTATTACATACACCGCTCGGGACGCTCGATTTAAGGATTGAGACCTACGTGCCGAAGAGGTAATTTCCACCTTCATCAGGTCCTCAAGGGACATACTGAATAAACTATTCGTATCGGAAGACTCTGCACCAAAAGCGTCAAGCGAAACCGATAAAAGAATCAACAGAAATGCAATAACACAAAAAGCTGACCCCGCCCTGCAACTTTTGCCCTTTATTTTAAGCATACAGTATTCCTAATTAAACAACGCAATTGCAACCTCTGTCGTAATATCGTCTTATTGGAAATCTTAAATAATACTATTTTGCGTTTTTCTTTAACCATTTTGCGGCACAAACTCATTTCCCCAAAGCATGTGAAGCCTGTTATTGGACATTGTGACAATTATGTGTTGTCTATGAAATTCAGAATATTATGAGAAGTCTTTTGGAGATGACATAAAAAAACTGCCCGGCGGATAACCGGGCAGTTTTTTTATACTTGTTGGAAAACCCTCAGTTTTACGGGCGCGTACCGCCGCCAAGAATCACCAGACCTTTTGTCATTTCAACGTTTTTCCAGTTCCCGTCAATCGGTTTGAACAACGCCCTGTTGCCGACCGGCGAACTGAATATCCATGCCGGCTCCCAGTAAACCACGTTACTATTTATTGCCAGCACATCAGCGATATATTTTGCCTGGGTATCTTCGGTTGCTGAATTGCCCCTGTAGTAGTCTCCCAATTCGCAGATTACAATTTCTTTTTTATACGACTTGGCCTGTTCATGAATGACCCTGAAGTTGTTGATATTGCCATGATGCTCCGGATAGTAAGACAGCCCTATCACATCGAACGAGACGCTTGATGCGAGAAGATTATCAAAGAACCATTTGAGGTCCGCTGCTTTGTTCTCAGCGACATGAATTATACTGAGCCCGCCCCCTCCGTCCTTGATTCCTTTGTGGGCCGAGGTAATAAGTTCTCTAAGAGTCGCCCAATTTCCATCACAGGCGTTTCCTTCCGGCCAGAGCATGCCGCAGTTTGTCTCATTGCCAATCTGTGTGTAGTCCGGCTTTATCTGCGAGCAGACATCTTTCGTATAATCATAAACTTTGGCAACAAGTTGTTCCTTAGTCAGACCGGCCCACGCTGCAGGTTTTGTCTGCACGCCAGGATTGGCCCATGTGTCGGAGTAATGAATATCCAGCATAATTTTCATCCCGGCTGCTTTGCATCTCTCGGTCAGGGCTTTCACATAGTCAAGGTTCATAGCTACCCCGGCGTCATTAGTGTCAGGGTTAACGAATAATCGTATACGAACAAGGTCTATGCCGTGATTCTTTAAAATAGTGAGAAGGTCTTTTTGTACGCCATCATCGTTGTACTTGACGCCATCAGCTTCCTGCCGAGTTAGTATGGATATGTCCACGCCTCTAAAGGCATAGGCTTTGTTTGGCATCACAACACACATTAAAAGTAATACTGCAATCGCCGAATAAATAATTTTCCTGTACATTATTTTTTCCTTTCAAAAATAATCTCAACGAAGTTTTCCCAGCGTCACATTCTCCAGTTCGATAGCGCAGGGGCCGTCGTTATAATCCTGAATAAATCGGGTACCAATTGAAATTTGCAGCGACTCTACGTTTTCAATATGAAGCCTGTCTCCTTCACCGCCGCGGTTGGTCGGCGTTGAAAGCCAATAAGAATGGCCCGACCAGCCTCGCGGCAGCATTGCCGCCTTTGCGGAAACAAACTGTGAAAGCGGAACGCAAACTTCGTTCCACTGCTGGGTAACAGGTATTGCCGCGGCCCAGTTCGAACCGTCTTTTTCCATCAGTGTAATGCCGAAATGCGTAGTTGCCTTTTCGACGGCACGAGCACGCACACACAATGTCTGGAATTTACTGAAATCGTCAAGCCTGCCGTCAGTCTCTCTGCCGAATATATACCGGCACGAAACATCCTGCGGTTCACTTTTCAAACTTTCCACTTCGAAACGAAGAGCGAGTTTGCCTGCCGTCGCAGCCTCGACAAAATTATAGGTATAATGCGGACCGTGCCAATATTGTGAAAACAAAAGCTTATCACGGTCCCTGCTGACATCATAAAGAACTATGGGTGAATTCGCATCTGCGACAAAAGTTTCCCACATATTTTCAGTTGAAAAATCCCAATCTCCCGGCTTGCCTGAAACATCGGCCGGAAAAGACTGTACCTTTTCGCCATTTTGAACTGTTATGCAATATCTGATTAAACCGTTTTTAAACTTATCGGCAGGCACTTTGACAGAATATACAGATCCTTTTTGCCGCTGCATCGGATACTCCGCAAAAAATCTGTGCGGTTCCTGCCTGAGATTCAAAGATACCTTATCGGGCAGTTTCGAATTGCATACTGTCGCTGTTACAACGAAATCTCTGCCTGATGCGATTTGCGATTGGGGCTCGAACACAACCGCCGTCGGCAATTCTTTTTCCGGCGGAGCGATAAAAGATGCTGAAACTTCCGGGTTCGGGGCATTTACATCACTGCGTTTAAGCAAATACACGCCCGGATGAATTATAAAATCGCCCTTCTCTGCTTTTGTATGAAAGTTATTTTCTTTGTTAATCGCGTCAACCGCAAAGGAACCGCCTAAATCCGGAAGATTAATTTCCATCGGCCATTCGCGACACAGAACACGTGAAACTTCGCGGCCGAAACGCAGCTTGCTGTAAGGGTCATCTACGATAATTGCATCGGGATAAACTTCCAGCCTCCAAACACCTGTCTGAAGTTTATCCAGAAAATAACAGCCTGTTCCTTCATACGAAACAATCGGCGAAGAACCGCAGCCGGCAACCTGTTCCAAATCTTGCGCCTTTGGCGGATTGGTTTTCGTATCGTTCGAATACATAAACGCGCGTTCAGAAACCATTTCACTTAAATTCTGTTCATAACTTACACGGAAATCGCCGAAATTGCAGTCCTGCGGATATTTTCCATAAGACTTCAATCGTGGAAGGTCGTGAAAAGCCCGTGATGCGATAATAAAGCTCATCGCTTTATTGGGTGTATAAATCAGATTCAGATAATGAGTCTGAAATTCGATATTACTCGATGCGATGGGCAGTGGGTCGTATGTAAACATCGCCGCAAACTGGCCGCCGCCGATGCGAAATTCTCTTGCCATCGCCGGATACATATACGCACCGCCGATATCGGCACTATCGAATTCGTAAACCACTTTTGCCTTTGAAGCGATTAATGGGTCCTTCATCATGGGAAAATCTTCAGCGTTAAGCAGGAAGTTACCGCGCAGTGTCCGGCCGGCAAGAAGTTCCGCCGGATACCACCCGAAAGTAACGCCTTCTACATTTGATTTGGCCACATCGGCCACGGCTGTTTTATTCTGACTGAAATTGAAAAAAAGCGGCTGCTTACAGCCCGTATCTCGAACCGCCTTTGCCAGAGTATTTATATAATCGGTAACATTCGGCGGCAAATAAGGCTCATTCACAAGTTCAAGACCCAAAATCGCAGGGTCGTCTTTATACGCCAGTTTTGTATATCGATTAACGTGCCGCATAATCTGGCTCAGATAGTTCGCCTGTATTTTTATTCCGTTCGGGTCTGTACCTATTTTGCTGCGGCCGCGGCCTTTGCCATATACCTTTGAAAAACCGTCAATCGGCATATCAAAAGCATCAGGCCACCGCGGGTCATACAGAACTATCGGAGAAAACAGCATATAAATTCCGTTTTCCTTTGCTTTATACACCAGATAATCAAGCAGGCGAAGATGTTCGTTGTCGACAAGATTCCCGTTTGCATCTGCACATTCCCAATCACCCCAGAAACTCAGACGAATCCCATCCAAACCCATACGAACAAAATGAGCAATGTCATCGTCTATTGTTTTTTCATAAGAGGCGCCGACCCTTGCGACCATTCGGTATGCACTTGCCGAAGGCACACAATAATTTATTCCAAAAAGCGCAACTTCATCGCCGTTGTCCTGCCATTGTATAACGCCCTGTTTGTCAACGTTAGTCCATCGCTCCGCCTGCTGTGCCGACAAAGTTGCGCCTGTAATTAAAATTAAAAATAGTATTAATTTTTTATTTTTCATATTTCAATACCATAACACCATAAGGTTTAACTTCAACTTTACCGTTATGTTTTTTGCCGGTGAGCAAATCCACAGCGCCCCTAGCAAGCGTTAATGACGCAGGACGGTTTTCAAACTCGACAGCGATAAGCCCTTTTCCTGCCTTGCCATTTCGGGGTACAACAAGAAGATTAGGACTTGCCTGTGCCGCCGGGGCGATTTCCGCTTCTTTGCATACTGACAGCAATAATTTTTTAAGGTCTTCCGGTTTCGGCATTGTGCCTAACAAAATGACCTGTCCTTTGCCGACCTTTTTCCGCATCACAGCGGCAAGACCCTTCAGCGGCCCGTCCGTATAAGCCGCCAGCACTTCCGCACCGCAGGGGTCAAATCCGTCATACCATATCGAACCGGAAGACTGGTTTCCATCGGACCAGCGGAGAGCAAAATCTTTGGGGTCGCCCGGAATCTGGTAATTACAATAAGTTTCGGTCACCTGTTCCAAAGAACCGAAAGGCGAATGTGTGAACTCTGTCGCTTCAATTGTGCGATTATCGGATAATGGGCCGACAATCCATATACCGCCGGCTTTAACCCATGCTTTTATTCGCTGACGCAGTCCCGCTTCGTCCATCGCCGGCAGAAACGGCGAGCATACTACCTTGTAAGAATCCAGCGATGCCGCCGGGTCGATGACATCAGCCCTAAGTGAGGCGCCGATTAGCGACCGATAGAAACTGCCGGTGATTTTTTCACTGTATTTGAAACCGTTAACAATGGGTTGAAAATCAAACATCAGCCAGGCCAGGCAGGAAAAGTGTACCGCAAGGCCGGAATTAACAGGCCTGGTTCCATTTATAAACTCAGCCGATGAATGAAAACCGGCAGCGATTTCTTTTACTTCGTTTATTATATGAAGCGGCCGGCCGCAACTTGAAATTACTGAGCCGTGCATCATTTCCTGACCGCTCCAGTGCCCGCGCCACAGCCAATAAAGAACCGCCTCGCCTCCCAAAGCTATCGGCAGCCATGAATTTGCCCGGCAAAATCCATCGGAACGGTATTTGCCGGCTACGGTAGAGCCGTTCCAGCAGGTCGATGTCTCCGTATTCCAAAAAGGTTTGTCTTTGAGAGACCTTATCATATCGTACCAGAACACAACCCCCCACAAATCGTATTCCTGATGATAATTATTTACCTGAACAATATCTAAATTCCGGTGGATTTTGTGATAGTTGATACCGCCAAGACACATCATATCGGTTCCGACCGGCTGGCGGCATAGTTTATGCAAAATTTCCGCCTGATGCTCCGTGAACTCTATATAAGAATCCGACTGAAAATTCATCCACGCCGTCAACAGCGAAGGATGGTGCCATGTATCGGTCCTCGGAATCGGCAGTTGTAAAAACGATTGGTATGTCTGGCTCCACAAATCTGTTCCCCATGCTTTATTGAGCGCCTCAATTCCGCCGAATCTTTTGCGCATCGACTCCTGGAACTTTTTATGACATACCGCACAGCAGCAGCCTCTGCCGTTGCGCGGCTCAGGATATTGCTCGTTATCAATCTGCCAGCCGATTATATTTTTATCACTGCCGAACTCTTCTGCTAATTTCGTTACTATTTTTGCGCAATAGTCTCGATACACAGGATTGTTGGGGCAGGCATGCCTTCGTCCGCCATGCTGGGAGATTTGACCATTATCCTTAACGACAAAAACTTCGGGATATTTTTCCACAAGCCATATCGGCGGTGTACAGGTAGGTGTACCCATAATTGTGGCAATACCCGCCCCGCCCAGTTTGTCAACAGCGAGGTGCAGCCAATCGAAATCGAACTTGCCTTCGCGAGGCTCCATTCTGCTCCAGGCAAACTCGCCGAGACGCATCAAATTCATCCCGGCCTGCTTCATCAATGCAATATCTTCGTCAATCAGTTCCAGCGGCCAGTCTTCGGGATAATAAGCCGCACCCAGATACGGCCCTTCAAATTTCTTCATATGCCTCCTAAAATGGAAAAAACGCCATTATTGTGAATATTTGCGTGCATTATACACTTTCCACAAATACTTATAACGCCACTTTGCGTTAACTTGTAACCATTTTGCGACGCAGCGAGTATGGGAAAATTTTACAAAAAAATATTATTCTGATATGTGAACTTCAGTTGTGTCTCCGATTCCTTTACGCATCACAACAATATAGATTACAGCAAAGCTGAAAATTCTTGCCGCAAGTGAAACCGGAAATACGTGCCAGATGGAAAAATATTTTACAATCAAACTGCCTATCAGTGTTCCCAGTCCGCCGAACAGACTCGATGTTATTGTCATTACCGCCAGATATGTGCTTCGCTTTTTGTCTTTTGTAAGCATTGACGTGATGGCAGGATTCACTATCGTCGTGCCGTTTACAAAAATACCCGTGATAAGCCACGCGATGGATATTAACAGTATCGGTTTTACAGACGCTGAAAGTAGGTAGAAAATCGGTATGATGCTCCATAAACAGTGGCATATGAGGAAAACTTTTCTTGTTCCGAACTTTTCGATAATCCTGCCCCAGAAAAGAAACGAAACAAATCCGCTCATCTGAACAAGACAAACCGAAATAAGCGTCAGCATAACGAATCTGTTCTCGAATCCGAGGTCTTTCATCAGATACGGAATAAAAAACGGCTCGCAGATATTTATACTTGCCGTCCACAGCAGCATTATCATCATCCATTGCCTGAATTTTTTGTCGGCCCATGGCTGCATTATAATTTTCAGGGAATTCCCTTTCGTCTCCTGCGTTTTCTTAAGCGGCTCAGGTATTTTGACATGAAAGAAAAGGTCGATTATCCCAAGTGTCAGCCCGAACGCGAATACCAGCCGGACTATTATCATCTTATGGGCGTGGTCGGACTGCTGCACCGCCAGACCTGCAAACAAGGCAATACCCATCATAAAAAATTGTATAACCGCGCTTCGCCGGGACATAAATCCGGCCAATTGCTTTTCCGATATCAAATCATAAAGCCAGCTCGACCACGATGGTGCTGCAAGATTTCCGAATATCGCGCTCGCCACGCATAACGAAATTATGCTCAACGGCCCAAGTGGTATCCAGAATGAAAATACGATAGGCACGAAACAAAGCCGCGACAAAATGGAAAATACATACCACGGATATTTCCTGTTGCCCCAGAAATCCTCTAACGCCCAGCCGAATATCTGGAACGCTACCGCGAACGAAACCAGAGAGACCATAATACCAAGCTGGTACTTGGACATACCGGAGGCAAAACAGAAAAACGTAAAGTATATTCCTGTCGGCCCCAGAAACGTACCGTAAATAGTGCCCAATACGCCTGTCCAGATATGCCGTCTGCGTATCCATGGAAGTTCATTTTCCTGAATCTGACGCGTTCTGAAGATGTCGTCGCCGCTGCTGAAAGCCGGCACAATGCTTTTAATTTTTTTTAAAACCATACGAACTGCATTTCCACAGATTTTTTAGAAACTTTTCAAATCATACTTACAATATCTGAAAAGTAAAGACACTGTTTTTCAGGTACACCTTTGCTAAAAGGCCGGACTTGACAGGTCTTTTACTCTTTTCCAACCTGTTTCCTGCTGTCACACTTTCTGATAAAGCCTGGTATAGATGAGTGTTAAAAGCGTAGTATAATATCTGATTGAGATTGAAAGGATTTATTGTAAACCATTTGATTTCAATGGTATATAAATGGAGCCAACAAGATTCTCCACAGGACATCTTACGGCAGAACCTGCGACCTCCTGCATGCCATGCAAGCACTTCGGTTATAACCAGTTATCTGCTTTTCCTAAAAACTAAACCACCCAGGCCAAGCAGCAAAAGTGTTGCAGGTTCAGGAACAACCCAGAGAATAGCGTGGTAATTACCTCCATCATCTAATGCATTGCCAATAATATTCCCGGAACTATCGATAGCATAAGCCACTGAATTTGTAAATCCTGTTGGCAGGAATTCACTTAAGTCAACATAGTCCTCCGCACTGCCATTCCAAAGCAAAGCGCGGCCATTGGCATTGCTGGAGAAGAATGTATCGTCGTCCCCACCACTGCCAACCTGCTGTATGCCATTGGTACCGTAAGCCACAGAACCGTAGAAACTGCTGGGATTCAAATCGATGAAACTTTCTGCGCTGCCGTTCCAAAGCAAGGCATGTCCATCACCACTGCCAACCTGCTGCGTGCCGCTGATTCCGTAAGCCTGAGAACTATTGAATCCGCTGGGATTCAAATCAACAACACTTTCTGCGCTGCCGTTCCAAAGCAAGGCATGGTCATCCCCATAACCAACCTGCTGTGTACCGCTGATGTCGCGAGCCACAGAGGAATTAAATCCGCTGGGATGCAAATCGACACAGCTTGCGGCAGTTCCGCTCCAAAGCAAGGCGTGTTTTAGGTTAGCATAGGAAGATGGCTCAACACCACCATAACCAACCTGTTGCGTGCCATTGGTTCTATAAGCGAAAGACTCATCAAATAATCCGTCAGGGTGCAAATCTACACAACTCGCCGCACTGCCGGCCCAGAGTAAGGCGTGCCATGTTTTACCTATACCCCAATCTTTACCTGCTCCAACCTGTTGTGTACCACATATTCCATAAGCAATGGAATATGTGAATCCGCTGGGAGTCAAGTCGATAAAACTATCCGCACTGCCGTTCCAAAGCAAGGCATTCAGTGAAGGACCATATCCGACCTGCTGTGTACCGCTGATCCCGTAAGCCAAAGAACCATAATATCCGCCGGGAGTCAAGTCAATTGCTGTATAGTTTACGCCCCAAACCTGACTTACTGCGACTGTGATAGCAAGTAACGTTACTCTGATATTACGATAATTAGTTTTCATTTTCTTCTCCTTCTAAAAAGTTAATAAATAAAAAACTAAATTCAAGAGAACCTCTCCGGTGCAAATTTTGCGCGCACCACCTAACGCCGTTTGTTGACAAACTATTGTTCAACTATTGATTAATATTTATGCACACGCTCGGCCAGCAAGCCATTATTTAATACAATTATCTGCTTTAATATGCTCCAGTACTTCATCGAGTTTGCAAAAGGCCAGACAAGTTACCGTGTCAGCCCCGCCGTAATAAATTGCTATACGGCCGGTTGGTTTATCATACAGAGAGGCGCATGGAAAAACGACATTCGGCACATCGCCTACACATTCATAATTTTCCTGCGGCGAAAGCAGATACGACGAGGTTCTGTAAATAACCTTCCACGGCTGGTCCAAATCAAGCAGAGCCGCACCCATACTGTAAACGAAGCCATTGCAACTCGTCAGAACACCATGGTAGAACAGAAGCCAGCCCTGCGGAGTTTCAATCGGTATAGGGCCTGCACCTATTTTCGTGTCCTGCCAGCCTGCGGTCGTGCCCATTACGAAACGATGTCTGCCCCAATGAATCATATTTGGGCTTTGGCTGTAAAAAATATCGCCGAAAGGAGTATGGCCGTTGTCGCTGGGACGAGAAAGCATCGCGTATTCACCGTTTATTTTACGCGGGAATAATACACCGTTGCGGTTAAAAGGCAGGAACGCATTTTCCAACTGATAAAAATCAACGAAATCTTTAGTATACGCAATACCTATCGTAGGACCATGATAGCCGTTGCACCATGTAACGTAGTAGCGGTCCTCAATCCAGCAAACCCGTGGGTCATAGCCGAATTCCCAATTCCCAAGATTTTTATCGTCACATTTAAATTTGATTCTTTCCGGTTCAATATGCCATTTGATTCCGTCATCGCTTGTGCCGGCGTGAATCTGCATATTTCTGGCTTTATCATCGCAGCGGAATACGCCTGCAAATCCCTGGCCGAAACGCACAACAGCGCTATTGAATATGCTGTTCGATGTAGGCAGCAAATTACGAGGAATTATAGGATTATGCTGTGAACGCCATACGATATCAGAACAGCCGACAGGACGTTCCTCCCATGGTATTGTTTTTATCACAGCTTCTTTCTTTTTCTTTAAAATGCCGTTAATAGTATTTGCAAGCCCATCAGTCATAGTTACCTCTCTCAAACGGAACAAGAACGTAAATAATCAAGTAATTCATCAAGTTCACAGGTGGCCAGACAGACATATTTGTCCGCGCCGCCATAATACACAAATAATTTGCCGTCAATTACGACATTTCCGCAGGGGAAAACCACACCATTATAAAGACCTTGTGTTTCGTAAGGTCCTTCAGGCTCAAGCAGCCAGTCAGGACTGCGATGGAGAATTTTGAGCGGGTTTTCCAAATCCAGCAGCATTGCCCCGACGCGATAAAATTTATCTTCGCCGACTGCGTGGTATAAAACAAGCCAGCCATATTCGGTTTTTATCGGCGGAGTGGAGCCCCCGATTTTCTGTTCCCATTTATATTTGCCTTTCGCCAGCAGTTTGATATTTTTCCAGTCGAGCAAATCATCTGAGAATGCCAGCCACATCGCAGGATAATCGGTACCGTAACCGTTTCCGCACCACTCCATCGGCCGATGAAGGGTTACATATTTGCCTTTGATTTTTTCCGGGAAAATTATTACATCGCGGTCATCGAAAGCAGGATTTGTAAGCATACCGGCATAGGTAAACTGTTTTAAATCCGGCGAAACGAGCAATCCCGTGCCTGATAGATTCTCTCGCTGAAATCTCGGATAACCTTCGTCAAGCACCGGCGGATTGTAATTTCGCTTATTACCGGCAATCCAGTATTTCCCCGGTGCGAAAGGTCGAAACGCAAAAGTTATATAATAAAGGCTGCCCATCTTCATTATTCGAGGGTCCTCAATACAGCCGACATCGACATCCCGCACAGGCGATACAAATGGCTCGCTGTCATCGCGAACAAAATCATAACCGTTTTTGCTTGTTGCAAGGCCGAGATGAACATAATGTTTATCATCATCGCCGGCAGCACGATAAATCAGTTTCACTTCGCCGCTGTCAATGTCATGCCAGGCTGCCGGATTGGTAGTAGCCAGACTTTCCCATTCGTTAGTCGGATTTGGCGCAAGTATCGGATTGTTTTTATACCTTGTCAGTTTCATTTTATTTCTTCTTTCCGGAAAATATTACCGCCTGTCCTTCAAGTAATTTCAATTTTAACGTATCGCCGGTTTTTACAAATAAATCATATTGTCCGTCTATATTAAAATCGGCATTTCTGGAGAAACCGAACTCCGTCATTTTAAGCGTTACTTCGACATCTTTTGTCGCCATTATTTTCAATTTATCCTCAGCCCAGACAAGCATAACATTAACCGGCGATGAGCTTTGAAATTTCAAACATTTGGAATCATATTTGCTGTTTCCCACGAATAAAGCGCCTTTATCGGTAAAAACATAACCGGTTTTCATCGACGTATCGGCGTGAATGATATCCAGCTTCCCATCGCCGGGACTATGCGTATCTATATATTCTCTGAAAAATTTCATTGCGTAAGCTATAGGCTTTGGATGGCCCTGCGCGGTTCCGTCATAATAATATATTCCAAACCGGGATTCATAAATCCGCCTGTCCGGCGATATCCAGGGAGCATTGTATTTCATGTTCGCAACCGGCCATTCCGATAGCATCCAGAGGTACGCGCCTGAATAATCGTTTGCAAAGGCGTAGAGATATACAGCCATTTCGGCAATGCTCTCGGCATCCTGTCCAAGATAATTCCCGTCCGGCATCTTTATACCGCCGGAAAAACCGAATTCGCCAAGGGTAATGGGCTTGTTCGGCCAAAGTTCTCTCAGACGGTCAAATGTCGTGACACTCTTTTCGATATCCTGGTAAGAATATGGCTTTTGATATATATGATGCGATGTAAAATCCAGCAGACCGTTGGCAGGCAACGCGGCAAGAGATGTATTGTAGCCGACGGCAACAAAATGATTGTTATCATATTTATTTATGGCTTCTTTTTGAAAACCAATCCAGTCGGCAAAGGTTTTGTCAACGGCACAGATAAACGACGCATAATCAGGTTCTATAGGCAGGCTGCCCTTGATGCCGTAGAGGCAGGAATAATCATCTGGAGGATTGAATTTTTCTATATATCGTTTGACCATTGAATGGGTCGCGTAAAGATTTTTCGCATCTCTTCGGCCAATCCAGCTTCCGATTTCCGGCCAGCCGTCTTTTCCTCTGGCAGTATAATCCACCCATTTCTTGTCGAAGTAATCCGGTGAGTATCTTTCATACGTCTTGTGTTTTAATATCTCGGACGGCTTACCATTAATACTTGTAGAACCGACCATCGTAATATAAGGCTCGTTCATCAGGTCGTAACCAAGTACGATAGTTTCATCGCCGGCGATTTTTGCTGTGTTCTCAAATACCCTTATGTGCTGTTTGTCGGTCGCCAGAGGATGTTCTCTGGGTTGAAGCAGCAGATATATCTGGTATTTTCTCGCAAGTTCTATCAGGGTTTTAAATCTGTCTGGATAAAGTTCTATGCGAAACTGCCATATTCTGAATGTGTTTATGCCGGTCTCTTTGGCCTTTTTAAAATCCTCTTCCAGCCGCTGCAGGTTAAAGTAATCTTCGCCGAATTCGCATTTTCTTTCAAATGGGCCGATATAATTGCAGCCGAGCGCGAAAAATTTCCTGCCGTCGGGCCTGATGAAATGTTTTCCGTCTTCGCTTAGCCTGATAAAATTGTCGGGCTGGGGCGAAACAATTTCAAGCCTGCTTTTTTTGTTTATGCGGTCTTCCTGTGCAAATTTACCGGCAAGGTCTTTCTCCTTAATTTTGTTAAGAAGTTCGACGGTTAAATTTACAAATTCTTTACTTTTATAAAAATCCGGGGAATCAATTCCGAATAAAAGCCAATTGCTGTTTTTAAATTCGCCCGCATAATTAACGAGAAGTCCACAGGCGAAACCTATATTTCTCGAATATTTGTCTTCGACGCTTAACAAAGGAATATATCTCGACACCTCTGGATATTCGAAGGCTATAGCGGAAAGACCACTATAACTGCCGGTAAGTTTCAATCCCGATTCAATTATACTCTGTCCGTCATATATGGTTATACTGGGAGCATTTTCGAACCGATAAATATCACGGTCTTCAAAAATCGGCAGGCCGAAAAAATCCGCAGTCCCGCCGAGCAGTACCATATCCGAACCTCTTTTGAGAAACTTCAATAAATTGTTTCGCCCGGCGGCAGGAAAACCATTAACATCGGCAATCACAATACAATCATATTTGCTCAGGCCTCCGCTTTTGCAGACAGTTTCGCAGCCGATGGATTCGGCAGTAAAACCATTATCAGCAAGGGAAAATGCCAGATATTCAGTGCCGCCGAATATACCGACAGAATAACTGCCCATCGCAGCCGATGAGAGCGTTATCAAAATTAAACTGACAATTTTAAAATACATTTTCTAAGCCGCCTTGTGCTGATTTGCCAAATGTTCTTCTGTAATTTTTATATCTTCCTCGGACGGGAGATTTTTGTACCAGAAAATGTAAACGAAAATCATACTAAAAACAAAAAGTCCAAGAGTGATATAAAACGCATTATATTGCCTGATAATCAACTGCATAGGAATTAAAAACAGCGTAACAAGAGCGGTCATTACAAACGGCACTGCAAGCAAATCGTTGCGATGTTCCCTTTGCATCTTGATTCTTATATCCTCCGGCAGGATATGCAAAAGTGGTTTCCAGAATCCGAACGGCCTTGTAGTTTTGTAAAAATTCTCGAGTACGACTCTATCGGTCGGCTTGGTAAGATATGTTCCGACAATCGAACATACTGCCGTAAATAATGTCAGACTTACAAACTGCCACTGCTCCGGCAAATCCGGCCAGAAAAATCTCTGAACTACGGCGCTTATGGCACCGGCCATAGTTCCGATGGCAAAGCCGCCGCCGTTGAAACGCCACCAGTACATTTTCAGCAGAGAAGGCACCGAAAGGCCTGAAACCAGGCCCATCGTAATCCATCCCCATATATCGTTGATGCTCCTTACGGTATAAGCCATCGCAAAACCGCAGGCTACTAAAGCAACCGTAAAAAGATATGTCGCCCACATCAGTTCCCTGTTGACAGCATCGGGACGCAAATATCTTTGATATATATCTTTTGTAAAAAACGATGCCGCTTTGTTTATCGTTACATCGAAGGTTGACATTTCAGCGGCAAGCAGCGTTACAAGAATAAGCCCTGTAAAACCGGTCGGAATAGCGTAAATCAAAACCGCAGGCATTATCCTCTCGGCATTTACCGTTCCTTCGAAGCTTAAAAAGTGCAGCTTATCTGCCCAGTTCTGCCCCAATAGTTCCGTCAGTCTGGCGATAAAATCAGGCGGATAAGCCGCGGGATTATTCATTATTTTCGCCAATGAATCCGCCCATTGCGCACTTGTTACATTTCCAAGCTGACTTTTTATAAGTATCGCGGCCTGATGGAGAACTTCCTGATTGGGAAACATTCCCTGGATAATAAATATTCCTAAAATTGCATAACTAATCATCATCGGCCAGCGAAATGTGCTTAGCGATATCCACAGGCAGGCTACTTTGCCGCACTCACGCTCGTTTTTGGCGGCAAAATAATGCGGGTCATCACCAGTACCGAAACCCATTATTATATTTCTAAGCAGCAGAAAAATAGTGAACATAAACAGCGATTCATACGCTTCATAGCCTTTTGGCATTTCTGCAAGCCGCTGAGGAAAAGACGACAGCCACTGTGAACAGCCGGTAACAGTCTGGGCAAGGCCGCCTAAATCACCGCCGTTATCGGCGATTTTGACTATAGCCAGAATCGTTACAAAAGCCATACCAATCAGTATAAGTCCGCACTGAAGCAAATCGCTGAACACAACACCATAAAAACCGGAAGCGACCGTGTAAAGAGTCGTAACTCCAATCATAATCAAAGCGCACTGAAACGGCGAAAGCGGAATAAACATCGAAAAGAACAGGCCGACGCCTTTTATCATATACACGAGCATTCCGAGCGTAAAGACCATCAGGGCGATTACTTTGGCAATGCGTGCGAAATTTGCTCCGAAACAATTGCCGAATCTGAAAGCCATCCACTCGGCGCCTGTCATACAGCCGGAACGTCTGTGCCATTTACCCGTCCATATCATAGTAAAAACCAGGCCTAACGGAACACCGCCGCGAAACTCGATAAACAGACTGCGGGGCCCAAGCAGATAGAGCAGCGAAACGATAAGCATCGTACCTGCAATATCTATCGACCAGCCCATACCGCCGACACCAAGTATCCACCAGGGCAGTTTTCTGCCGGCAAGGAAATAGTCGTCAAGACTCGTCGAGGCCCTTCTGCTCAGATAAAGCCCAAGCGCTATCAGAGAAAGAAAGTACGTTGCGATAATAATATAATCCGTTATTCCTAAATATTTCACAACAAGCCTCCGGCTGAACCATAGTTTTTATATGTAACCATATTATCTTTGGGGTTAAAAGGTCTGCAAGAACTAAAATCTTTACAGTTGTAATAACTTAAAAAATACAGATGGCGCCTATATTACCAGACGCCATCTGTTTATTTCGGTCAAAAATTATTTACGTCTTCTCATTAGAAGTCCGCCAAGGCCAAGTAATACCATTGTTGCTGGTTCAGGAGTGAGAATAACGTCGTCAACAAACATAGCGCCGGCACCATAATAGCCATTGTTGTAGCCTATAGTGATCTGCTCGACGTTCTCAAGATTTTTTCCTGATTCCATACCCGTGCTAAAACTGTTTTCCCAAACTATGCCAGCCGGCCAACCTGCACCACTTGGTGTAACAGAGCCTGCATAACTGGCGCTCCAAACTTTCTCGCCCCAGCAATTATACATGCTAATGAATACATCACCGCCCGAACCGCCAAGACTATCATAAGGGCCTGTGCCGCCATTAAGCGGAATGGCAATGGTCATGTTGATGCCTGTGAAACCAGCATAAGTGAGGTTCACACCGTGCACATTATGTACAGAACCAGGCAGGGTCAACTTTGTCTGAGTATAGTACGGCGACGCTTGCGCTGCATTGGTAATCAGCATAGATTTACCGTTCAGCACAGGCTCCAGTGTCTCGGTTGTGATGTTCGAACCTGTATTCATCACCCATACAGCCCGCAGGGCTGCACTGTCGGCGTATGACTCAAAATTGTCAACCACCAGATTGGCATTTGCGAACGACGCAATTGCCAGAACCACTACTAAATACATTACACATTTCTTCATTTTTCTTTCCTCCAAAAAAAGTTAATAAAAAGTTACATTCTACTTAACATTTCTTCATAAATTAAACTTACCAACACTCCGACTGCTCTACGAGAAAGCATTGCAGCCAGTTTTCACTTAAAACTTTAATGTCTTCAAAATTAACCACACAGTCTCCGTTTACGTCACCGGCTGGCGTATTGGAACATTGAAGGCTGCCGGAATTGCGAACTGAAATATCGTCAAAATAAGTTGTTCCTGCTCCATTGATGCTTCCCAGAAAGAATATATCCACTCTGCCAACCTGGGCCAGTTCGCTCGGGGATATCGATGTTAAATCAATGTCCCATTTTGTCCAGTTGCCGACCTGAGGTGTTCCATACGGAGCCGTCAAAATATTTATGCCGTTCTTGTTCACAACATTAACCTGCATTGGCTCTTTGCTGACGGTACACTTAAACCACAACGTCAAAGTGTCAAAACCCGTCCAGTTAACTCCGCTGCCGCTCGGCGCCGCATAACACATAGCCTTTGAAAACCACGGTGAAGCGCCATTGTTGTAGCTGTACTTCATAGCCTTGCTGCCGCTGTGTACAACGCTTGTATCAAGCGTAAGAACAACATTGGCGGTCGGAACCCATTTTGCCAGCATCGCAGCGGTATCGGAATACGATTCAAAATCTTCGACAACATTACCCTCGCTTTCGGCGCGATTGTCTTTGAGCCAATCAGCGGTAACTTTGGTAAAATCGGTGAATGTAACTTTACAGTCGCTGTCAAGGTCGCCGGCTGCCGTCCCACCGCACTGATTAATATCGGCTATAACAGTCAAAGTGCTTTCCGGTGGCAAAGATATCGCCATATTGCCTGCCTCAAAATCATAGCTGAAATCCGAAGTCTTGTTTATTACCGCACCGGACTGGAAAGCCAAAATAGAGGTGATACTCAAACTCGTTACGCTCTGAACACTGATGGTACGATTCACCGTTGATGCGCTGCTGTTGGCAAAAGCAAGTACAAGTTTTCCGCTGCCTACAAAGCCCGCTGCGCTAATAACCGGGTCGTTCCATGCCTTAGTCAGTACCATTGCATTATCCGGCACATACGGCATAAGCGTTGACATGACATAGTAAGTCGGACGCAGCGTCGAGTTAATTCGCAGAAAAGCATACATCGGCTGACTTTGCCAGCTTTGGTTAGCTGCCTCCCAGAAACAGAGAACATTAGCTCCGTTATTGGCCAGTGTCAGAGAATTTTCATAACATCTCTCCGCAAACTGGCTCGTATCGCCATATTCATCCGTACTGTAAGTTACGCCATTAAACGTGCGTACGCCGCTGGCATATTCGGTTACGATTACGGGCTTGAGATGAGAAGGGTCTGCCAGATTTACCGCTGCGCCGAAGTAATCCTGCCACCGCTGATCAAGATAACTCGGCAGAGCATCGGTATGTCCCCAGCCCTCGTCCCAGGCGTGCGTTGACCACGCGGCCAAAGCATTTTTACCATCAGTATCAAGGGAGCCTATCCACGATGTGCCGTAATAAAGGTATGCAAGTCCCGGTCCTGCGATTCCGACATCTGTAAGACCGCGACTGTCCAGTTCTGCGCGAACAAGTTTTACAAGAATATTATAATCCGCCGGAGGAACCTTAATGTTCCATGTACCCTCAGGTTCATTCAGTAATTCGATATAATCTACCGGAAGACCACGGCTCTTAAAGAATAAAACTTCAGATGCCCAAACTCTGGCGAAATCGTCAAAGTTTTCGCTTTTAAGTTGATTTTGATCGCCGGGGAGAATCAGCCAGCTATCGGGACAGCCGCCAAATTTAATGAAAATAACTTTAACGCCGAGATTTTGAGCCATTTGAAGCGATGCAATTACACTATTTCCACGGCTTGTATTGTTGTACTGCAAATTAACATAAGCGTCCATCTGGACAACTGTCGCATCGGTCGGCGGATTGGTGCATCCGCCCGGAGCTATGCGGTAATACTTTAAATTAAGGCTTTGAGACAATGCCTCAATTCGTGAATCGCCCGGCCAAATCTGCGCGCCGAACCCCATAAAAGGATGCGAAACGTCAGCAGCATCGAAGACGATTTCCGCCTTCAATGTTGTCCAGCACAGACAAAACAATAATATAAATAAACTATACGTTCTCATTTCTTCTTCATTCCGCCGCCAAACGGCCGGTCAGCCATCAATGGTCGTAAAAATAATATCTCCATCTTTCCTTTTGCTCTAAACTGGCGCCAGATGGATTATAGTCTGCCAAATCTTTCGGTTCCACGCTTGCATGTCCGTCAACCCATCCGATATTTCCAACACCATAATCACTTTTTGGTTTTTTAAAGTGCCAGCGGGTTTTGAATTTATATTCCGGATGATTCACTGTAAGTTCCGCAATTGTCTTGGTCGGATTAAATTGCCAATCGCAGGCAAAATAATACTCATGGTCTATAAAATACACTGTTTGTGCCGGCATTCTTATGTCCACCATTTTGTTCATGCCGCGCTCGAGCCAATGGACTTGACTTGGTCCTTTCCATTTGCCGGAACCCATAATCCTCGTATCCATACCCTGTGTGCCGGGACTTCGACTTCTGACATTTACTTCATCATAAAGATTATAGGTAAGGTAACCATTCTCCGCATAAGTATATTTTATGGAAGATGAACGAAAATGCGGATCGGTACTAAAAAAGCTGGAATGTACCGCCGTCGGACAAACTTTAACACTGCCTTTCCGCCCTCTTTCAGCACCGATATAAGGTCCAAGAGAACTATCGCCTGCACAATCCTCGCCCGGTTTATTTGGCTCTTTATCCTTAAACCAGTCTCCGGCAATTGCCCAGCCGTCATGGTCGTTCGACCAGAGTGAAGCGCCAAGCACAAGACTCTTTTCGTTTGTTCTGCATACTATCATACGACCCTGTTCTCTCGCTCTCGATAGCGCAGGCAGAAGGACTCCGACAAGGAGAGCTATGATAGATATAACAACCAGCAGCTCAACAAGCGTAAAGGCTTTTCTTGTTTTCATAAATATGTCCTTTTCATCTATAACTTCCTTCAATTAAACCTGAGGATCGGTCGTCAGTAATCCGACCCTCAGGTTATTCATATCGTTAATCTATTCCGAGCATCCAATCTTCGGCAAGAATCGTGAAATCTCTGAAATTAACCTTGCAATCAAAGTTTAAATCGCCTGTGAGGTATGGCGAACATAAAGGAAGCTCGAAGAGTTTGATTTCGTCAATATCAATTGTTCCGGTACGAGCCTCTTCTTTCGAACCGCCACAGGCTATTACTATATAACGAATAGCGGTTAATTGAGATTTAGTTACATACCCTACGCCGGCCGGGCCCTCTAACTGAGCATCAAGATTAATCAGCCATTCGCTCCACTGATTTACAGGTTTAACAACGCAGTTAGCATCCTCTATCCATGCCTCTGCCTTGCTTTGCATCGAGGAGTCGAGGAATATAACCATCAATCTGTCTTCAGTAGTATTGCCGGCATGCCTGTAAAGATAAAGCCTCATTAGATTGTATGTACTCAAATCTTTATTTGTTCCAAGGTCATAGCGAATACCAGAATAATTTCCGCCCGTAAGTGCCGGCAGGTCATAATCCCATCTTAGAGATTTGCTGCCTTCGTAAGCGTTTGTAGCAGAGCTTATCGTTCCTGTGCCGGTGAAGTTACCATCAACAACTACCGACCAGCCGGACAGAGAACCCTCCATATCATCGACAGTCATATTTACGTCGATAACCGATGGTTCAAGCCACTGACTTCCGATATCGCCAAGGTCTATTAAATCAACGTCAAGGTCATTATCAAGGTTGCCTAACGCCATCAAAGCCTGAATATCTTCCTGTGTCAGCACTCCTCTAAAGAGGTGGAAATCATCCATATACGTTCTATCCCAGTCACCAAGAAAACCGTCTTCATCCCAATAATATCCAACGGCTGCGTTCATAGTGGTTTTACCGCCGGTATAGGATATATGAGCCGTTGCCATAGCTTCACCATCTATATACAATCTTGCTTCGTTTCCATCAGCGGTAACGGCCAGATGATGCCAGGCATTACTATGCATATAGGGCGACGCGTCATAAGTGAGCATGTATTGTACATTGTAGTCTCTGTCTTTACCGTAGACTTTAATAGTTCCATCGAAACCGGCATCGCCTCGGATTATAAACGAACTGCCGTTTCCGCTCGTGGGGCTTTTTTCGGAATAAAAAGCGGTATAGTAAGGCTGATAGCTTGATTTATACCAGAATGCAACAGAATATTGAGCATTGCGAGAAATGTCCACTCCGGTCGGCGGAAAAATCGCCTGTCCACCATCGAAAAGCAGTGCTGCGCCTTTGGGGCTTGGGAAAAGCCAATTCTCAATAGGAGAGGTATAACCATAAAGTGTACCCGTGTTTGAGTTGCCTGAATGGTCGGATATTGTCGTTGTTGAATCGAGGTCATCCATAGTGTAATAAATCTTTTCTTCGACCGGCACATATTCCGGCAGAGTACCGGGAATAATCAAATCCAAAATTTCCTGCTGCGTAAGAGTGCCCCGCCAAACAGTAAACTCGTCGATTTTGCCGATAAAGAAGTATAAACCGGTCCACGGGTAAGTAGGCACTCTAACTTCGCCTGGGGCATTGAGCATTGGGATGTCTCTTGCGCCAACGAGCATGCCATTTTTATATACTTTTACTTGTGTGCCGTCATAGGTTGTGGTTATCATTTGCCATTGACCAACATCAAATGGTATACCAGTTGACACGTATTTTCCGCCAGTGGTAGTTGCACCGCTGTCATCTTTCGGACCTTCGGTAAATACTATCTTTCCGTCACCTGTAGAGTTATAAATCGCCCGTGATGTACCACCGGGAAAACCATCCCACGCATCCGGTTTGGCTCCCAGACACCACAAAATCCGCCAGTTTCCCGGTTCAACCGTCGGATATACCCATATATTGGTACTCCATGTATCAGTCGCAAGAACCGGCAAAATATTCGGGTCTATGCCGGTCTTGTACGAGGAATTCGTACCATCTGCACTAAAAGCCTGCCCGCTTACGCCTGCGGTATAAACCGGCGTGCCGTACGCAGTTCCATTGATACCGCTGCCGCTTGTATCATTAAGATTATCTTCAAACTTCCATTCAAGAACTTTGGTTGCCGCCTGCGAAATACTGCAAGCCGCCAAAACCAAAACAACAGAAAGAACTAAATATCCTAATTTCATAACTTGCCTCCTTATAAGCCAATATTCTTCAATCTTCTGCTTTTTATACTCTTGTCAATCAGGCCGTACAGGTGCGGTGGAACCTCGCACAACCAATTCACAATTCATTACTATGCTTTGAATGCCGTTTTGAGCAAATTTGCCATTAATGCGGTCAATCAAAAGTTTGGCTGCCCTGCGGCCAACTTCGTAACCGTTTTGCTTTACAGACGTTAACGGCGGCATTGTAAAAGCTGCAAAATCAAGGTCCGCAAAACCTACTACAGATATGTCTTCAGGGATTCTTATTTTCAGTTCCGCGGCCGCAAGATAAACATAACGTGCAAGCAAGTCGTTTGCAGCGTAAACAGCTGTAGGTCTTGGATTTGAGGTCAGAATTTTTTTAGCTATTTCAAGACCATCAGCATTTTTTGTTTTTTCAATAGTAAAGCAGGATGCGCCCGGAACAGCAGCTATCTGCTGTTCGAAAAATCTGCGTCTTCGCTGTGCCCAGCTAAAAGTATCAAGGCCTGTATCCGCCAAATGTGCGATTCGGCGATGGCCTAAATCGAGCAAATGTTTTGCGACAAGCTGCGCCCCGTGTTCTTCGTTTGTTGTAACAGAATCAGCTCCATATTGCAGAGGCAGCTCATGGTCTATCGTTATCACTGGAACGTTTCGGGAAACAAGTTCTTCATTATGGGCATAAAAATCAGGAGTGATTGGCGGCCACATTATGACGCCATCAATACGACGGTCAATAAGACGATGAATTTGTTCTAAATCGTCAACCGGACCGCTGCTCGAATAATTGTCTCCATGCCTGACCCACAGATTAATCGGAACATAATCAACTGAAATCAATGTATCATGAATGCCATAAAGTATCGCAGACCAATATGAATCAAAAGGAGGAACCATAACGCCTATAGTATGAGTGAGTCCGGTTTGAATACCTTTGACCAGCATATTGGGACGATAGCGAAGTTGAGTTGCTGCCGCCCAGACTTTTTTGCACGTTTCTTCGGAAAACCTGGAAATGTTTTTCTTTCTAAGAATTCGTGATACCGTCGGGACGGACACGTTTGCCGCTTGAGCGACATCTTTTAAGCTCGATACTCCAATTGCCAAAACCTTCTCTCCAAAATTAAAAACGGCTAATGCAAGTACTTACATAGCCAAATTATGCCCTTATTCAATGATTTTGTCAATGATAAATTTATTGTTTTTTCTTGAAAAATCAGCGACAAAAAGACAAATAAATATTTAGATTAAATATAAAGATATTACCAATATATACTTATGGTAATATATAATATTTTATATAAATTTTATTTCGTTCTTTAATTTATCAATAAATTTATGTAATATATGCGCGTAAATACTTGTGCAAAGTCGAATAACTCACAAAATTAATAATATTTAAGGAGCGTATATGTTTAGTAATAAACGTGTTACAGCTAATATCGCAACAATGGCGGGAATAATTTTAATTGTTTTCACTGCGGGCTGTTTAATCAGTTATGAGCTTAGCGAGTCAGAAAAAAAACTTCACGAAGACTCATTAAAGGTTAAAAGTCCTGACAGATGGAGTGCTGACATTCATAAATTTGAGCAGATTGATAGTAATAATCCCCCTCCGCAAAATGCCGTGCTGTTTATTGGCAGTTCCAGTATTAGGGGCTGGGATACTCAAAAATGGTTTAGTGATATAAAAAACATAAATCGTGGTTTCGGCGGCTCATTTATCTGTGATTCGGTTTATTATGCCGACCGTATTATTATTCCTTATAAGCCCAAAACTATAGTTTTTTACGCAGGCGATAATGATACTGCTGACGGCAAATCTCCGGAAATGATGCTTGTGGATTTCAAGGCATTTGTTTCTGTTGCAAGAAAGGCCCTGCCGAAGACGAGAATTATTTACGTTTCAATTAAGCCGAGTATCGACAGATGGAAACTTTGGCCCACAATGCAGCAGGCAAATAAACTTATCAGCGATTACTGTCAGAATCAGAAGAATATATATTTTGTCGATGTCTCAAAAGTTATGCTCGATGAATCCGGCAGTCCGCGAAAAGATATTTTCAAAGCGGACGGTTTGCATATGAATGAAACCGGATATCAGCTCTGGACATCTCTTGTAAAACCATTAATTAACAAATAACTGTGGTAAAGCAATGATACCTGGAAATATATTTAAGCAATGTATTTTAATTGTCGGTTTATTTTTATTTTTCTCTCAGGGGTGTAAACCCATGATAATAGCACATCGCGGAGCTTCTGCGATAGCACCTGAAAACACTAAGGCTGCATTTCTTCTTGCCTGGCAGATGAAAACCCCGGTTGCCGAATGTGATATTCATTTAACCGCTGATAATCAGATTGTTGTTATGCATGACAGCAATACCAAACGTACATGCGGAGTCGATGTAAATATCAGCGATGTAAATTATTCTGAAATTTCATCATTGGATGCAGGTTCGTTCAAGGATGCAAAATATTCAGGCGAAAGAATACCGCTTTTGGCAGATGTTATTGGCACGATACCTCCTGACAAAAAATTACTGGTTGAAATAAAATGCGGCCGGGAAGTTTTGCCTTTTCTGCAGGATGCAATCAACAAGAGCGGCAAACGAAACCAGATTGTAATAATTGGTTTTAATATCGATATTATAGCAGAAGCTAAAATACTGATGCCGGATATCCCGGTGTACTGGCTTGTGATGACGGAAAAAGATAAAACCGATAAATGGATACTCCATAGTTCGGAACTAATTACTACCGCAAAAAAACGCCATTTAGATGGAATAGATGTTCACTGGGCAGGGTTGAGTAAAGAATTTGTTCAGAAAGCACACAAAGCAGGCATGAAAGTTTATACATGGACAGTAGATGATCTGCCAGTCGCCAGGCAAGTCAAAAAAATGAGAGTTGATGGCATAACTTCAAACAAACCGGATTTGCTGAGGAAAAACATCTGAACGTATTTAATTCCATTATAATGCAGCAAAGACAACTATTAGATGGTAAAATATTATGTTATCGATTCCGAAATTGGTACTGTTCGATCTTGATGGAACAATATATATAAGCGGCAAGCTTATATATGGGACGAAGGAGCTTTTGCTAAAGCTGAGCGATTCGGGCATAAACTATGGTTTTATGACCAATAACAGTTCTGTCAATCCGGACGATTATCTGGATAAACTCTGCAAAATTGGTTTACCCGCCGTAAAGCAAAACATAATTACAAGCTGCCAAGCCACTATTTTAATGCTGAAGGAATTTAAACTCGGCCGGAACCTGTACATAGTCGGCACAGAAAGATTTAAAAAATATCTGGCTGAAAATCAGTATTATCACGATGCCGAAAGTCCATCCGCAGTGCTTGTCGGTTTTGATTTGGAGCTCACTTTTGAAAAACTCACACAGGCAGTCAGGTTTTTGACTAATGGTGTACCGCTTTTTGCATCACATCCTGATACGGTATGTCCCTCATCAGCAGGCCCTATTCCTGATGCCGGGATGGTGCTGGCCGCTCTTTTGGCCGGCTCAGGCGTACAGCCGACAGCTATCGCGGGAAAACCTTATAAATGGATACTTCAGGTTGCTCAGCAGCAGTTTAATGTTGGCAGCGATGAAACCGTTATTGTCGGCGACAGGCTCGCGACGGATATTTTAATGGCCAATAAATTCGGAATGAAGTCTGCGCTTGTTCTAAGCGGTGTCTCCAAAATATCGGACATTGAAAAATTTACGCATAAACCGGATGTTATTGTTGATTCTGTTGAGCAGCTTATTGATAAATATTGGTTTGGCACCCCAGTTTGGGCACAGCGATATGAGTAAAAAATATGATATAGCAATTATTGGCGCCGGAGTTGTGGGGGCATCTATCGCCAGAAGATTGTCGCGATATAAATTAACCGTTGCTTTGCTTGAAAAGGAAGTCGATGTTTCATTCGGAACAAGCAAGGCAAACTCCGGCATTATACATGCCGGTTTTCACGACACTCCGGGCTCATTAAAAGCGGAACTGTGCGTCAGAGGTAACACTGAATACGACAGGTTGGCTGACGAGCTTGAATTTCCATTTGAAAGACGCGGCGAATTAGTAGTGGCGTTCGATGAAGAGCAGCAGCAGACGCTTTATAAGCTTTATCGAAACGGACAGCAAAACGGGGTTAGATATATGGAACTTCTCGGCAGGGAGCGTACGCTGGAACTTGAGCCGAATTTGAATCCTGATGTTCTTGGCTCGCTATATGCTCCCACGGCAGGTATCATAGGACCTTATGAATACTGTTTTGCACTTGTGGAAAATGCCGTTAAAAATGGTGTAGAGCTTTTGTTGTCTTTTGAAGTTGCAGGGATACATAAAACAAACAATTTTTTTAGTGTTGAATCGTCTGATGGCAGAAGCATAGAAAGCAGTTTTCTGGTTAATGCTGCCGGTCTTTGTGCAGACCGGATAGCTGCTATGTGCGGCATGAACAATTTTAAAATAACACCGAGAAAAGGTGAGGAATATCTTTTAGATAAGCGTGTCGGCAAACTCGTCAGACGTGTTATTTTCCCTGCTCCTAAAACAAATTCCAAAGGCATTCTTGTTATTCCCACGATTGATGGTCCTGTTATGATTGGTCCGACCGCAGATGACATCGATGACAAAGAAGATTTTTCGACCACAAAGGAGGGACTTGACAGGGTATTTGCATTTACCAGTCACACGGTGCCCGCCATTCGTGTGTCAGATATTATAACATCTTTTGCAGGTTTGCGGCCGGTGCCTTCACGCAATGATTTTATTATCGACAAAACCGAGGTTTCCGGTTTTATAAATGCTGCAGGAATTCAGTCGCCGGGCCTTACGGCGTCTCCGGCGATAGCCGAGAAGATATGCGGAATTATATTATCCTGTGGTTTAAGAATGGAACTTAATCCTGATTTTAATCCAAAGAGAAAAGCTAAAATAAGAACGCGAACATTGGTTGAAAACAGAGATTATGATACGCTGGGAAAACTTATTCAGTCGGATAAAAACTATAGTAAACTTGTGTGCAGATGTGAAAATGTAAGTGAAGCGGAAATAATTGATGCCATATATAGAGGGCATACGACGATAGATTCCATCAAATATGCCACAAGAGCCTGTTCGGGCCGATGTCAGGGGGGATTTTGCACCAGCAGGATATTGCAGTTGATTTCCGAACATGCCGGCATTGATATCTTGAAGATAACAAAAAAGGGGCCTGGGTCGGAACTGATTTTGCACCGTATTGACAAGGGACATCAATGAAATCTGTCGATGTTTTAGTTATAGGCGCAGGAGCGGCAGGATTGGCCGCTGCGGTTTCGCTGAAAGAAAACAGTATCGAAGATGTACTTGTCGTTGACCGTCAGAATTTTGCCGGCGGTATTTTATTCCAATGCATACATAGCGGCTTCGGTTTGCATCGTTTTGGCGAAGAACTTACCGGCCCGGAATATGCCCAGAGATATATCGATATGGCCGAATGCCAAAATGTGGAAATGCTTCTGTCAAGCAGTGTTGTCGATATTGTCAGCAAAGATGATATTAAGGAAGTTATAATCCTTTCGCAGGATAGCGGACTTGTGAAAGTAAAGGTCAAGGCGATAATTCTGGCCATGGGTTGCCGGGAACGTAATCGCGGCAATATCAACATCCCAGGCTCAAGACCTGCCGGTATATTCACCGCCGGTCTTGCGCAGAAATTAGTCAATATTGAGGGCTATATGCCAGGCAATGAGTTTGTTATCGTTGGTTCAGGCGATATAGGTCTTATTATGGCGAGAAGACTCACGTTGGAAGGCGCAAAGGTCAAAGCTGTTCTGGAGATTCAACCTTACCCTGGCGGGTTGGATAGAAATATCGTGCAGTGCCTCGATGATTTTGACATACCGCTTTATACGTCGCACATCGTAACAAATATTTGTGGCAGCAGAAGGGTTGAATCTGTCGATGTTTCCGAAATAACGGATGGCAGGCTCACGCCGAAAATGAAAATATCCTGCGATACTCTGCTGTTGTCGGTCGGTTTGATTCCGGAAAATGAACTTTCAATTACTGCCGGAGTTTCCTTGAATGCTGCTACTGCCGGACCGATAGTCAGCAGCGATTATATGACAAACGTCCCCGGCATCTTTGCCTGCGGTAATGTGCTTCACGTTCATGACCTTGTGGACTATGTGTCTGATGAGGCCTCTGCCTGTGCAAAAGCAGTTTCAATGTATCTGGCAAATAAGCTGCCGCAGGACAAATGTATTCCTGTTCATTCTGGCAATATGGTTCGATATGTTGTTCCATCAACTGTAAAGCCTCAATGTGATGCGATTTTGAAGTTAAGGCCCGTTGCTCCGATGAAAAATGTCAAAATTAAGGTGGTCAGCGATAGAGGCGATGTGCTGAAATCCAAAAAACTTATTCGCGCGATTCCCAGTGAAATGATAACTGTTCAGTTGAATGATGTGCCGACCGGCTGCAAATCCATAACTGTTTATTTTGAAATTTGAAAATATGGCTCACAAAGAAATGATTTGTATAGCCTGCCCAATGGGCTGCTGTCTGGATGTTGAATATGACAATTCGATTATTTCAGTCAAAAACAATAGCTGTAAAGTCGGCATTAAATATGCCAATGATGAGATTTATGACCCTCGCAGGATGGTTACTACAACGGTTAAAACAAATCTGGCGATTGCTTTTTTGCCGGTTAAGACTTCCAAAGCGATATCGAAAAATCTGGTAAGAAATGTTATAAAGGAGTTAAACGATATTACCGTTTCGTCGCCAGTGCAGATAGGCAGTGTTATAAAGAAAAATATCTGTGGTACAGACGCTGATATTATAGCTGCAAGAAATATATCTTAGTGTGTCCTTAATTATGTTTTGTAATTTTTTTGAAAGAGACTGTTATGAGTATCTCAGGAATTCGCAGTTTTTTTGCTCCAGCACCTCACATTCCTCGCTTGCCTGACGAGCAAATTAAACAGCAGTATCCAAAGTATCGGTGGAATGTACTTGAATCGACATTTATAGGCTATGGTGTTTTTTATCTTGTCAGGAACAACCTTGCCGTTGTCGCGAAGGATATGGAACAGGCCCTTCACTATTCTCACTCAATGATCGGCAATATACTCGCAATATCTGCCATAACATACGGTCTTGGTAAATTTCTTATGGGGTCTGTTTCCGACAGAAGCAATCCACGTAAATTTATGGCATTCGGACTGCTTCTTACTGCGGTTTGCAATCTGCTCTTTGGCGGTTTAAGCAATTACAATATCCATTTGTTTCTGTGGGGATTAAACGGTTTCTTTCAGGGAATGGGCTGGCCGCCATGCGGACGGTCTATGGGACATTGGTTCAGCGTGCGGGAAAGAGGTACAATTTTCAGTATATGGAATACATCCCACAATATCGGCGGCGGTATAGCCGGTATATTGGCTGCACAGGCGGCCGTATCATTCGGCTGGCGAAATGCCTTTTACTTCCCGGCCTTTATTGCCTTAATATGCGCAATTTATCTGTTCGTAAGACTCAAAGATACTCCTCAATCAGTAGGTCTGCCGACTATTGAAGAATATAAGAATGATTTTACTGAAGATGAAAAACTGAATGGCACCCATGAACAAGAGCTGAACACCAAAGAACTATTTTTAAAATACGCTTTAAAAAACAAGTACATCTGGATACTGGCGATAGCCAACTTTTTTGCATATATTGTTCGCTACAGCATGCTGGACTGGGGTTGTTTATATCTGCGGGAGATTAAAAATGTAACATTGAGCGGCGGCGGTATCGCAATTCTCGCTCTGGAATTCGGCGGAATACCTTCAACTATTCTTATGGGCTGGATATCCGATAAACTCGGAGGCAGGCGAGGTATGATTTCGGTTCTTTGTATGCTCCCTATTATGATGGCTTTTGTCGGAATAATTCTAAATCCTGCCGGGTATTTCTGGATTGATATATCAATGCTCGTGTTAGTAGGCTTTTTGATTTATCCGGTAATAAACCTGATAGTAATAATGGCATTGGATTTGACAAACAAGAAGGCTATCGGCACCGCTGCCGGTTTCATAGGACTGTTCGGGTATCTTGGCAGAACGGTTCAGGCAACAGGTTTTGGCTGGATGGCGGATTATTTAGGCAGGCATTACGGCTGCCAGGCCAGTTGGAATGCCATCTTATGGACTATAGTCGGCTGTGCAATTGTTACGACAATACTGCTTGGATTAACATGGAAACTGAAACCGAAGGCATGACATATAGGACCTCTCACTATAAAACCTTATAAAACCACAGTTTAGATGCATTATAAGCAGGTCAAAATAAGCCAAAAATAGATTGGCACTGGTTTCAGAGTAGTCCCAGGATAGTATGGCAATCACAGCAGACCGGACATTGACGACATTTAGACGACAAATATTTCTAATTTCAAATAATAACTTTCTAACTACCTTCAATCTGTTTTTTCAATCTGCGGCAGGTATTATATAATTCATCGGCTGTCATCGACTTCAAAAACACAAGTCCCCTTGTCGCTCTTATTAAGGGACTATCATGATTATTGAACCACTGCCTGC